>JAHCKF010000242.1 GCA_026125925.1 Pseudolabrys sp. | reverse complement strand
CACATGCAGCTCGGCCAACCCATCGGCTTCCACAATCCGGGAGCCAAGCCCGCGCATTATCTCGTCGTCATCAGCGCCGGCGCGCCGCGCTTCTGAAAGGTTATTTATGGCCGACACGGTCGTCATACGTGAACTCGCTGCCGCCGAGGCGGAGCGGCGGCTCGATGAACTCGGCGTCATCCTGCGCGACGCGGTGGAGAGCGGCGCCTCGGTCAACTTCCTGCAAGGCTTCACGCAAGCCGAGGCCGAAGCGTTCTGGCGCGGGCAGGTGCCCGGCATCGCCGACGGCGGCCGGCGTCTGCTGGTCGCAGAGGACGGCGAGCGGCTGATCGGCACCGTGGTGCTGACCTTGGCGCCGCAGCCGAACCAACTGCACCGCGCCGATGTCGGCAAGATGCTGGTGCTCGCTTCGCACCGCCGCCGCGGCCTCGGCCGCCGCCTGCTCGACGCCGTCGAGGCGCTGGCGCGGGAGCAGGGGCGCACCCTGCTGATGCTCGACACAACGTTGGGCAGTTCGGGCGACATGCTGTATCGCAGTTGCGGCTGGACCGAATACGGCATCGTGCCGGGCCATGCGCTGTCCACGCTCGGCGTGCCGACCGCCACGGCGTTTTTTTACAAGGAAGTGTGAGACAAAGGTAACGTGACGCCCGCGCGCGGCCGTGGCATAGGCAGGGCGCCATGTGGTCCAACATCAAGAACGACGCCCGGCGCATCGCCGCATCCTTTGCCGATCCGGCGAACGCCAATGTGACGGTGCTGTTTGCGCTCGCCGTCTATGTCGCGGTGTGGACCGCTTACGGCGTTATCACGAAGCAGGCGCAGGGCCTCAACCCGGACATGACCGAGCTGATCGCCTGGTCGCGCGATCTCGCCTTCGGCTACTCCAAACATCCGCCGCTCGCCGCCTGGCTGGTGCGCGGCTGGTTCGAGATTTTCCCGGTGTCGGACTGGGCCTATTACCTGCTGGCGATGCTGATGCCGGCGCTGGCCTTGTGGATCGTCTGGAAGCTGACGGCGGAATACCTGCCGCTGTCGAAGCGTGTCGCCGGCCTCGCGCTGCTGACCCTGGTGCCGTTCTTCAACTTTCACGCGCTGAAGTTCAACGTCAACACGATCCTAATGCCGCTCTGGGCGGCGGCGACTTATTATTTTCTGAGATCATATGTCACGCGCAGCCCGCGTCTGGCGGCGCTCGCCGGCATCACGGCGGCGATGTGCATGCTCGGCAAGTACTGGTCGATCTTCCTCATCGCCGGCCTCGTCGTCGCAGCGCTGCTTGACCGCCGGCGCGCGCTGTACTTCCGCTCGGCGGCGCCGTGGATCACGGTGCTGTTCGGCGCGGCCTGTCTGGCGCCGCATGTCGTCTGGCTGCTCCAGCACGATTTCATGACCTTCAAATATGCCGAAGCGGCGCATGAGGCGAAGCCGTTCACCGCGACGGGGGTGGCCGCGCTCGGCTATCTCGCCGGCTCGATCGGCTATGTCGCGTTGCCGCTGGTCGTCGTGCTGGTTGTGGCGCGCGGGCGTATCACGACCTTGCGCGACATGGTCTGGCCGCAGGACGACGACCGCCGCCTCATGGCGCTGGCTTTCTGGGCGCCACTGCTGCTGCCGATGCTGGGGGCCATCGCGGCGCGCACCGAAATCACCTCGCTGTGGTCGATGTCGGCGTGGAGCTTGCTGCCCGTCCTGCTGCTGTCGCCACCTAGCTTGAACTGGCGCCCGGTCGATACCGTCAGGGTCTCCGGGTTCGCCATCGTGCTGCCGCTGGCACTGCTCGCCGCTTCGCCCTTCATCGCCGCCAAGACGCGGCCGAAAGGGCCGCCGCCGGCCGCGGCGCAGGCGCCGTTGCTGGCACGCGAGGTCGAGCGGCTCTGGCGCCAGGTGTTGCCGCTGCCGCTGCGCTATATCGGCGGCGATGGCGACATTGTCCTGCCGGTAGCGGCCTATGCCCAGGACAAGCCGCGCATCCTGATCCCGGGGCTGGTGACGATGCCGGACCCGGTGACGTTGCGGCACGCCGGCATGGTGCAACTGTGCTTCGCCGAAGATCAGGCCTGCCTGACGAGGGCCAAGGCCGCGATCGGCGATGCGCCGAACCAGGTCTCGCAGACCACGATCTTCCGCACGCCCGGTAATCCCGGCGCCGAGCCGCGGCACTATACGATCATGGTGGTGCCGCCGCGGTCGTGATATGCGCTTGCTCTGCCGCGAGGGGCGCGAGAGAGGGCCGGGTCTTGGAATCCACGAGCGAGAAGACGAGCTTCTTCAGCTACCAAAACCTGCTGCGTCTCGAGGATCGCGTCTCCGAGATATTCCTGCGCTATCCGTGGATCGGCTGGGGCGTCTGGATCCTCTTCTGCATCAACTCGCTGATCCGCAACGATCCGAAGCGCTTCGGCTCCACCTTCCAGGCCTATCTCGACGCCGCGCATGCCTTCTGGAGCGGCCAGACCATCTACGACATGTCGACGCTCGGCGAGTATCTGTACTGGCCGGTGTCGCTCTTGGTGCTCGGCCCGCTGCCGATGCTGCAGCCGGTGGTCGCCGCGGGCATCGCCATGGCGATCTCGGCGGCGCTTTTGTCCGTCGCCGCGTATTGTTTCATGAAGTTGCTGCTGCCGGAGCAGAGCCGCCGCGATGTCTTCAACCTCGCCGGCGTGCTGTTGATGATCAACATCCCGGTCGCCTGGTTCAATCTGAAATACGTGCAGGCTCAGGTCGGCATGACAGCCTTCATGATGCTGGCGGCGGTGGCGATCGCGCGGCGGCGCTGGGTGCTCGGCGCGCTGTGGCTTTTCCTGAGCGTCATCACCAAGCCGCTGTCGCTGGTCATGCTGCTGCTGTGTGGCGCGACGCAGCCGAAGATGCGGCCGTGGCTGCTGCTGGCGCTGGTGTCGGCGCTGGCGTTGCCCTTCGCCTTCGCGCCGCCGGCCTATGTCGCCGAACAGTATCGCATTTGGATCGTCAAGCTGCAGCAACTGACCTCGGTCGAGCCAGGGCAGTGGCTCTATCAGGCCGACTTCGCCACCATGCTCGACTCGTTCGGCCTGACGCTGCCGCATGCGGTGCAGACGGCGATCCGGCTGGCCGCCGCGCTCGGCTTCCTGGCTTTGGTGTGGCGCATCGCCCGCTACGGCAACATCGTTGTCTTCGCCATTGCCGTGATGCTGTATGCCGCCTGCTACATCAACCTGTTCGGGCCGCGCAACGAGTTCCTGTCCTACCTCGTGCTGACGCCGGCGCTGACCGGCGTCGCGCTGATGCTGCTGCGCCGTAACGCCCGAGACCAGCGCGCCTGGCTGCTGATCGTCGCGGCGCTGGTCATCGACTTCCACGGCGCCCTGGCTGTCGATCGCGTGCTCAAGCCGGTGCTCGCCTTTGTCGTGCTCGGCTGGATGATCTGGATGACCATCGATATGCGGCGCTGGGTGGAACTCCTCGGGCCGACGGCCACGTCCGGCGATTAATTCGCAATACCGGAAGTCCGCCGCCCCGGCCTGGGCCACAATGGCCGCCTCCCTATCCGCAACGACGGAACGCGCGAACACCTGCGCGAGACCTTGCCGGTGAGAGCGGTACAGAAGGCATCGGTGAAGCAGACCGGCTTCCCCGACGAGGCGGAGCTGGAATACGAGCGGTCGGTGTGATCCGCATCCCATTCTACCTCAAGAGCAAGGCCAAGACGGACTCGCGCCACGCGCGTCGATATCATGGCGTTCGACGCCTATATGCGGTTGTTGCGCGAGAAGCCGATCCGCAACGGCCTCGGGCTCCGGCAGTTCGAGTTCTTCATCGACTCCTGGGAGCTCAACAACACCTACAGCAAGGGCCTCAACGCCGACGCGACGTTCACGCTGTCGGACTGCGAACAGCCCAAGAGCCTGTGCATTTCGCTGCAACGCGAATCCGATTACCCGGCGATGATCATCTTCAACGCCATCTATGACGTGTATGTCGGCAAGGAGCGCATCATCACCCACCAGGCCGGCACAGCGGTGGCGATGCCTGCGCGCGAAATCCCGCCGCGCAACACCACGGTGGCGTTCGGAAAGCCGTTCGATTCCGATCTGTTCAGCTTCTCGGCCGGTAGCTGCGAAGGCATGCGCTCGATCGCGAAGGACAAATTCGAACGCGGCGTGATGGAAGCGCGCAAGATCCGCGGCGGCTAAGGACGCCATCTGCATGGCGCCCGGCACCAGCTCCGGCTTGGACTCGTCCAGATCAATGTCACCGATCTCGGCGAAGCCTGGCGGTTCTATGCCGATACGCTGGGGCTGCCCGGCGCCGAACGGCTCGGGCGCGGCAAACCCTTTCACCTCGCGGTGGAAGGCGCGCCCGAGGTGCTGGTCTATCGGGTCGAGCGCATGGCGCTGCGCCGCTGCTCGACCCGGATGGCGCAACGCTTCATCTTCATGGACGCGTTCCCACGCGGCGCCACTGCCTGAAAGCGCACCAAACGAAAACGGCCGGGCGTTTAAGCCCGGCCGTCTGTTGTCGCACGTCGCTCGCGAGATGCTTAGTAGCGGTAGTGGTCGCTCTTGAACGGGCCTTCCGGCTTGACGCCGATATAGGAGGCCTGGTCCGGACGCAGCTTCGAGAGCTTGGCGCCGATCTTGGCGAGATGCAGCATGGCCACCTTCTCGTCCAGCGCCTTCGGCAGCACGTAGACTTCCTTCTTGTACTTGCCGTCCTTGTTGTTGGCGAAGAGCTCGATCTGCGCCAGCGTCTGGTTGGTGAACGACGCCGACATCACGAAGGACGGGTGGCCCATGGCGTTGCCGAGGTTCACCAGGCGGCCTTCCGACAGCATGATGATGCGGTGGCCGTCGGGGAAGGTGATCTCGTCCACCTGCGGCTTGATGTTGTCCCACTTCAGGTTCTTCAGCGCCGAGACCTGAATCTCGTTGTCGAAGTGGCCGATGTTGCAGACGATGGCGCGATCCTTCATCGCCCGCATGTGGTCGATGGTGATGATGTCCTTGTTGCCGGTGGCGGTAACGAAGATGTCGGCGCGCGGCGCCGCGTCTTCCATGGTCACGACCTCGTAGCCTTCCATCGCCGCCTGCAGCGCGCAGATCGGGTCGATTTCGGAGACCATGACGCGGCAGCCGGCCTGGCGCAGCGACGCCGCCGAGCCCTTGCCGACGTCGCCGAAGCCGGCGACCATCGCGATCTTGCCCGACATCATGACGTCGGTGCCGCGGCGGATGCCGTCGACGAGCGATTCACGGCAGCCATAGAGGTTGTCGAACTTCGACTTGGTCACCGAGTCGTTGACGTTGATGGCGGGCCACAAGAGCGTACCGGCTTTCTGCATATCGTAGAGGCGATGCACGCCGGTGGTGGTCTCTTCCGACACGCCCTTGATGTTCTTGGCGAGCGTGGCGAAGTAGCCCTTCGGCTTTTCCTTGAGGATGCGCTTGATCAGCGCGAAGAAGATCTCTTCTTCTTCCGAGTTGTGCTGATCGAGGAACATGGTATCGCCGTTCTCGGCGCGCACGCCCATGTGCACGAACATGGTGGCGTCGCCGCCGTCGTCGAGGATCATGTTCGGCGTGCCGCCGTCATGCCAGTCGAACAGCTTGGCGGTGTAGTCCCAGTAGTCCTTCAGCGTCTCGCCCTTGACGGCGAACACCGGCACGCCTGCTGCGGCGACGGCGGCGGCTGCGTGGTCCTGG
>JAHCKF010000241.1 GCA_026125925.1 Pseudolabrys sp. | reverse complement strand
AAGCCCGTCAGGCCAAGAAGGAGATGGTGGAAGCCAACCTCCGCCTCGTCATCTCCATCGCCAAGAAGTACACCAACCGCGGCCTGCAGTTCCTCGACTTGATTCAGGAAGGCAACATCGGCCTGATGAAGGCGGTCGATAAGTTCGAATACCGCCGCGGCTACAAGTTCTCGACCTACGCGACGTGGTGGATCCGTCAGGCCATCACCCGCTCGATCGCCGACCAGGCGCGCACCATCCGCATTCCGGTGCACATGATCGAGACGATCAACAAGATCGTGCGGACTTCGCGCCAGATGCTCAACGAAATCGGCCGCGAGCCGACGCCGGAAGAGCTCGCCGAAAAGCTCGGCATGCCGCTGGAGAAGGTGCGCAAGGTCCTCAAGATCGCTAAGGAGCCGCTGTCGCTCGAAACGCCGATCGGTGATGAAGAGGACAGCCACCTCGGCGACTTCATCGAGGACAAGAACGCGGTGCTGCCGATCGACGCCGCGATCCAGTCGAACCTGCGCGAGACAACCACGCGCGTACTGGCGTCTTTGACGCCCAGAGAGGAGCGCGTGCTGCGCATGCGCTTCGGCATCGGCATGAACACCGACCACACGCTGGAAGAAGTCGGCCAGCAGTTCTCGGTGACGCGCGAACGTATTCGCCAGATCGAGGCGAAAGCGCTGCGCAAGCTCAAACACCCGAGCCGGTCGCGCAAGCTGCGGAGCTTCCTGGATAACTGAGATGACAACCCCGGCGAAAGCCGGGGTTTTGTTTTATCGGTAGCACGACCATGGATGTGGTGCTGAAACTGATATTGGCCGCTCTCCTGTTCTGGGGCGGCTGGCGCATCCTCGCCTGGAAGCGCGACGCGGCGCGCCTGAAGGCGCAGGCCGAGGCGCCGTCGCAGCCTTATTATGCCGGCAGCGGTCACGCCATCCAGGCCGAGGTCCGCCGCCTCGCCGACGCCTATCGCGCCGAGCTCGACCTCAAGGTGCAGCGCGGTGAGCTCGATCCCGCCAAGGTCGATCCGATGGTATGGGAGTTCATATCGGCGGCGTGGAAGCGGCTCGACCAGCGGCCTGTCGCCTGAAGCTGAACCAAAACGGCGGGCCGAAAGCCCGCCATTCTTGTTTGCCGCATCGCCGCCCCCATCACGCCCGCGCTGTCCTTGCCTCCGACGGCTCTTGACCTCAATCAAAGGGATTACCGGCCCCGGTGCGTAGCCTCGAACGGGAAACGGGAGGTGGATCATGAAAACGATTGTCGTTGCTTTGGCCCTGGCCGCTTTCGCCGGCTCGTTGGCGTCGCCCGTTTGGGCGCAATCCGGATCGAACGTAAAATCCGGCAAGCCGACCGTGCCGCAGAACAAGGCCGAGTGCGAAAAGGCCGGGATGAAGTGGAACGAGAGCACGAAGACGTGCTCGAAATGAATTCGGTCGTTGCGGTCGCGGTGGTCGCGAGCTTGCCGGGCGACTGAGACTCTGCGCGAGCATCGGCCGTCGGCTATACTCCCCCGCATGCCCTCCCGCTCCGCGATCGCCGCCGCCCTTCGCCATCTCGCACCGCGACTGCCGGCGCATGAGTTCGCCGCGGTGGTCGATCACGCCATGGACAGTCCGGGCCTCTCCGTCGCCTCGCCCGAGAATGCGGCCTGGCTGTCGCTGGTGGCTTATGCCCGGCACACGCTGACCGACTACGACGCGCTGCTGGCGGACGGCTACGACCGCGACAGCGCGCGTTTTTTCGTCGCCGATGAACTCAAGGCTCTGCTGGCCGAATGGGGCGTGCGGCGCAGGCTTGCGCCGGAGGACTGAGCTGGCGGCGTTGCCGTCTCACTCGCCCTTCGCCTCCCGCACCAGCGCCGGCTTCTCCCGCCACTCGCTTGCAAACATCTTCTGCAAATTCCGCACCTTCGGCGCGTCGTTGATGGCGATGTACGGGTTTGTGGGATGCAACGTCGCGTAGTCCTGGTGATAGGCCTCCGCCGGATAGAAGGCCTGCTTCATCGTCGACATCTTGGTGACGATCGGCCGCTTGAACGCCTTCGCGGCCTCGAGCTGGGCGATGTAGTCCTTGGCCACCTTCGCCTGCGCCTCGCTCTGCGGGAAAATCTCCGAGCGATATTGCGGGCCTTCGTCCGGGCCTTGTCGGTCGAGCTGCGTCGGATCGTGCGCCACCGAGAAGTAGATATGCAGCAGCTTACCGTAGCTGATCTGCTTCGGGTCGAACGTCACCTTGACGCTCTCGGCGTGTCCCGTCGTGCCGGCGGACACGACCTGATACCTGGCGTCCTTCTGCGCGCCGCCGGCATAGCCGGACACCGCGCTGCTAACGCCTTTGACATGCTGGAACACGGCCTGCACGCCCCAGAAACAGCCGCCCGCGAGCACCGCCGTTTCCAGCCCGCTGCCGGAGGCCGCGGCATCATGCGCCGGCGGCGGAATGACGGTCGCGGTTTCGGCCTGCGCGCAATAAGGAAAAGCAGCGAGGGCCAGCGACAGCAACAAAGCGGGGCGGTTGATCATGGCTCATCCTCTCAAAGGCGATGGCCCGATGTAACAGTCCTTTCCTGCGCCGGCAGCACACGAAGTTACACGTGTGCGTGAGGCGGGCTGGGCGATCTCGCCGCCGGGACCGGCGTGCCCGTTATTGCCTCTGCAGGTCAGGCGCGACCGCCTTGAGGCGCACCGCTTCGCATTCGCGCAGCAGCTTGCCGGATTTGAGTTCGGCCGCCGTCGCCTCGGCGGCACGCAATTCGGCCGCTGCACCGGCATCGTCGCCGGTCACCCGTTGCAGCGTCGCAATCTGAAGCCGCAGGCGCGTGGCATTGAGACGGCAATCGATGCTCGTCCACAGTTGCCGCGCGAGATGCAGGTGGCGGAGCGCCTCGTCGGTCTTGCCTCGGACCCGGGCAAGCAACGCGGTCGCTTCGTTGGTCAGCGCGCGGATCGAAGGCATCGGCCAGCGCTCGTCGTTGCCGGCTAGTTCATCGATCAGCGTCTGCGCGCGCTCGTATCGCCCTGCGTGCACGGCAACGACCGCAAGATGCCCGAGCAGCATGCCCTTGCGCTGCAGCGTCCACCAGCTCTGCCCGATCAGGCTGCGTTCGAGGCTGGCGAGCGCCGCATCGAATTCGCCGCGCTCGACCAGCAGCAGCGCGCGGCCCGGCTCGGGATTCCAGCCGAGCCCGTAGGACTTGTCGTAGGCCGCGAGCGCCGCATCGTTATCGCCCATCGCCGACTTGATATCGCCCAGCACCCGGTAGGCGTCGCCGAGCGCCCACGGTGCCTCGCCGTCGAGCCGCGCCAGCGCATCCTCGATGTGCGTCAGCGCATCGGGCAGGGCGCCCTGCGCTCCGAGAACCTCGGCGCGGTGAAGCTGGCAGGAGCCGGTGAATTCCATGCCGCTCGTGGTGCAGAACTGCCGGTAGCCGCGGGTCCATTGGTCGGCCCGCGACCAGTCGCCGAACGTGCGGCAGGCCCACAGGATGTTGCAGTAGAGCGTGCCGCCGGTGACCGGATCGGTCTGGTGCGACAGCGAAATGGCGGCTGCATGATCCTGATCGGCCAGCCCGCCGCGCGTATCGCCGAGACTGAGCCGGAAGAACCCGCGATACATCAGGGCGAGCGCCTCGATCTTGGTTGAGCCAGCAGCGCGGCCCGTCTCATAGGCGCTCTCGGCAAGCCGCAACGCTTCTTCCACGTTGCCTTCGGCGGCGGCGATGCGCGACGCCATCCATTGCACGAGCCCGGCTGTCGCCGGCAGCCCGGTGTCGCCGATGAGATCGCGCGCCCGCTCGAGCCAGCCTTTCATCAGCGCGGCTTCGCCGCGTTCGAGATGCAGGACCGATAGCGACACGGCGTTGGTTGCCGCCGCGTCTTTGTCGCCCGATTGCGCGTTCAGTGCGCAGGCGCGCATCAGTAGCGGGATCGCGTCGGCGGGCTTGCCGGTGCACTGCAAGGCCAGCGCCCATGACTCGAGGTCGCGCGCGTCAAGCGACTCCGCATCGCAGCGCTGATAATCGGCGATGGCCTCGGCCCAGCGCTGCTGCATGGCGGCTGCGCGTGCCGGTGCTAAAAGCGTCTGGCTGTCACCACTGGCCGGCTCGCTTGCGCCCTGGTCCGCCGATGTAGCGTCGGCGCAGAAGCGATAGCCGCTGCGCGGAATATTGCGGACGGCATCCTCCATGCCGCCTTCGCGCAGCACGGCGCGCAGCGCGCTGACCGCGCGTTGCAGTGAATTGTCTGTCACGGTGACGCCCGGCCACAGCGTGTCGAGCAACTCGTCCTTGGACACCACGCGGGCGCTGTTCCTGATCAGATAGACCAGCAGGTCGAACACACGCGGCTGCAGCGAAAGCTCGCGATCGCGCAGGCGCAGGCTGCGCGCCGGCCCGTCAAGCCGAAACGGCCCGAATTGGAAGTTCACCGGTCGTCTCCAGCGGCGTCCGCTCAGCCGATCGTCAGGAATTGGTCAGTCCGGCGTCAGGACGCGACCTCGGGACCGGGACTATAGCACGGATACCGCTGGGGAAACGCCGCAGCGGCCGACGCTCGGCGATCCCGCCTGCGCCGGGACAAACACATATCGAGGAGAACTTTAATGCAACTGTATGTCATTCGCCGTCCGGGCGCCTGGGCCAATATGGACGAACTCAAGATGGCCGGCGCCAAGTCGGCCAAGATCGGCAATGAACAGATGGCCGATCGCGTGCGCTGGATCCGCAGCTACGTCGTCAAGGAAGCCGACGGCCGCATCGGCACCTTCTGCATCTACGAAGCGCGCGACGGTGAATCGATCCGCGAGCACGCCAAGCGGGTCGGGATGCCGGGCGACGAGTTCTACCCGGTCGAGACCACCGTCATCGTGCGCGCCGATCCGGTCGAGACCAAGGCGGCCTGAGGCGACGCCGTCTGCTGGACCGAACAAACGGCGGGCCCAAGGCCCGCCGTTTTATCCTGAGGAGGGCACCACTGGTGCGAGCCTTAAAAAAAGGGGGCGGCCCTTAAACCTACTCCCCCTTGCCCTTCTTCCCCTCATCCGGCCCCAGGGGTTCGATGCGCGGATTGGCGAACGGGCCGCGATAGGGCTTGTCGTCCGACGACGGCGGCACGCCGGCGGCGGCGTCCACTTCGACCGCATAAAGGCGCTGCTGCGCGTCGATGGTCACGACGCCGAAGTTCGCGCTTTTTTGCGGGGCCGTGACTCGGCGCGACGTTCAGCGCGGCGCCGGCTGCTGCACCACCAGGCCGACGATGCGGCGGACCAGCGGCAGCACCAGCAGCAGCGTCGGGAAGGCCACCAGCCAGGACAGGAACCAGGCCATCGGCCACACCGCGAAATAGTCCGGGCTGAAGCCGAGGCTGCGCAATGTCGCGACGCCGGAGACGATCAGCGACATCAGGATCGACAGCACGAAGGGCATGACGAAGGCCGCGTAGCGCGGCGGCAGGCGAAGCGAAGACATAGGCAGGCACTCCTTTGTGAGGTTGAGGTTGTCTGGGTGTCAGGATTGGATCAGGCGCACCGCCCAGCCGGATGCGTAGAGCGCGAAAGCGAAAACCGTGTGCGTCGTCAGGCTGCGCAGCCGCGCGGCACGGGGGTTCGGCGTGCGCGAGGCGAACAGCCCTAAGCCCATGCCGGGCTGCATGATCAGGAACGGCGCGGCGACGCTGCCGATGCCGACGATCAGCGCAGGCAGCAGCGTCGGCGCCTGCGTCCATGACGCG
>JAHCKF010000240.1 GCA_026125925.1 Pseudolabrys sp. | reverse complement strand
TCGTCTGGGCGGTCGGCTCCAAGGTGAAGCGCTGGAAGGTCGGCGACGAAGTCATCGTTCACTGTAACCAGGACGACGGCGACGACGAGGACTGCAACGGCGGCGATCCGCTGCTGTCGCCGTCGCAGCGCATCTGGGGCTATGAGACCCCGGACGGCTCGTTCGCGCAGTTCTGCCGCGTGCAGTCGCGCCAGTTGATGATCAAGCCGGCGCATCTGTCGTGGGAGGAGTCGGCCTGTTACACGCTGACGCTCGCCACCGCCTATCGCATGCTGTTCGGCCACGCGCCGCACACGATGAAGCCGGGCGACAATGTGCTGGTGTGGGGCGCCTCCGGCGGCCTCGGCGTGTTCGGCATTCAGCTCGCCGCCGCGTCCGGCGCCAACGCCATCGGCGTCATCTCCGACGATTCCAAGGCCGAGTATGTCTACAACCTCGGCGCCAAGGGCGTGATCAACCGCAAGGACTTCAAGTGCTGGGGCCAGTTGCCTCAGGTCAACTCGCCCGAGTTCAACGACTGGGCCAAGGAAGCGCGCCGCTTCGGCAAGGCGATCTGGGACATCACCGGCAAGCGCGACGTCGACATCGTGTTCGAGCATCCCGGCGAGCAGACCTTCCCGGTGTCGTGCATGGTGGTGAAGCGCGGCGGCATGGTCGTTTTCTGCGCCGGCACCACCGGCTTCAACATCACCTTCGACGCGCGCTATGTATGGATGCGGCAGAAGCGCATTCAGGGTTCGCACTTCGCGCACTTGAAGCAAGCCTCGCAGGCCAACCGTTTCGTGCTCGAGCGCCGCATCGACCCGTGCCTGTCCAAGACCTTCCCGTGGCTGGAGATCCCGAAGGCGCACACCATGATGTGGAAGAACCAGCACCCGCCCGGCAACATGGCATGCCTGGTGAACGCGCCGATGACGGGGCTGAAGACCTTCGAGGACGTGCTCGAGGTTTCGGGGCAGGGCTAAAGGGACTAAGGCAGCGCGGGCGCGTCCTTGTCGGTCGGCGGCGTGGCCGAATGGGCTGCGCGCGCGGCCGCTGCCGTCAGCCGGTCGAGCCGCCATTTCAGCACCACAGAGTTCAGTTCGCCGCCGAAGATGAAGATCGACGCGCAGACGTAAAGAAAGATCAGCGCGATCATCGCCGAGGCGAGCCCGGCATACATGTTGACGTAAGCGAAGGCGTAATCGGCGAGATAGCGGCCGAAGGCGGCGCCGCAGATTAGCCACAGCGCCAAGGTCGCGGTGATGCCGGGCGCGACGTCGATGAAGTCGCGCCGTCCCGCCGGCAGCCAGCGGTGCACGATCATCAATGCGACGACGAGGATGACCGCGGCGGTTGCAAAGCGCGACAGCGTCACGAGATCGCTCAGGGGCTCGAGCGTCGGCACGAAGTGGACGATCTTGTACCAGATGAACGGCGCCAGCACGACGAGGAACGAGAACACCAGCAGGCTGACCGCGCCGACCAGCACGTAAGCGATCGATTCGATACGCAGCAGCCACCACGGCCGCCGCTCGGTCATGCTGTAGGCGCGGTTGAGCGCGATGCGCAGGCTCTCGACGCCGCTCGAGGCGAAATACACGGCGAACAGCACGCCGAAGGTCAGCACGTTGCCGCGGCTGCCGACCAGCACGCCGCGGACGTCGGCTGCGATCGGTCCGGCGACCTGCGCCGGCCAGGTCTCGAGCAGGATGCGCGCCGCCTCGTCGGCCAGTTCGTTGGAACCGAAGAACACGCCGGCCAGCGCCGTGCAGACGATGAGAAACGGAAACAGCGCCATCAGCGTCGACAGCGCGATATGGCTGGCGATCGCCCAGCCGTCGTCGGCCAGGAACTGGCGGAAGGCGTCGAGCAGACAGCGCGAAGTCAGCCTGAGATAGCGCAAGAGGCAGGGTTCCGGTGCGGGCGATCCGCTGTTCGGAGAATGGCGATCAGGCGGCCGTTTGCAAGTGGCCGGGACGTCAGGCCGCGCGCACGTCGCTGAGGAACCTCCGCACCTCGGCTTCCAGGCTCTCGGCTTCGACCGCGACCGTATCGGCGAGGTTCTTGACGTCGGCGGCGGTCGAACGCGCGTCGGTGGTGACGCCGGCCACCCGGCTCATCGCCTCGGCGCCGGTGCGGGCTTCGTTGGAGGCGCGGCTGACTCCTTCGGCAATGGCGGCGACTGCGGCGTTCTGCTGCTCGACGGTGGCCGCGACGGCGGTGGCGATCGAGGCCATTTCGCCGATGATGGTATTGACCTGCTCGATCGCCAGCGTGGCCCCCGCCGCGGCCGACTGGATGCCGCCGATCTGTTCGGCGATCTCTTCGGTCGAGCGGGCGGTCTGCGCCGCGAGCGATTTGACCTCCGCGGCCACCACGGCAAAGCCGCGCCCGGCCTCGCCGGCGCGCGCCGCCTCGATCGTCGCGTTGAGCGCCAATAGATTGGTCTGCCCGGCGACGGCCTGAATGAGGCCGACCACCTCGCCGATGCGTGTCGCGGCGATGCCGAGCTCTGTCATGGTGCCGGCGGTCTGTTTGGCCTCGGCGACGGCACGGCTGGCCACGCCGCTGGATTGCGTTGCCTGCGTGGCGATCGCCTCGATCGACAGCGCCAGTTCCTCGACCGAGCCGGCCGCGGTGCTGACATTGTCGGACGCAGCGCTCGCCCGCTGCTCGGCGGTGCTGGCCTCGTGCGACACCGTGTCGGCCGTGCGATTGAGATCGGTGGAGCTGGTCTCGAGCCGTTGTGAGGCCGCGCGCAATTTGCCGAGCACCGCGCCGACCGATGCCTCGAACCGGTGGATCGCCGCGGCGATGCTGTTGCTGCGCGTCTCGCGGGCGCGGCTCTGTTCGCTCTGGGTTTGCGACATCTTCTCGCGCTCGATCATGGAATCGCGGAACACAAGCACGGTGCGCGCCATGGCGCCGATCTCGTCGTGCGACCGGGTGGCCGGAATGGCGGTTGCGGTGTCGCCGGCGGCGAGCGCCTTCATCGCGGCGCCCAGGCGGTCGAGCGGCCGCGTGATGCTGCGGCCGATCAGCCAGCTGAACACCAGGCCGAGGATCGCCATCACGGCGCCGACCACGATGATGCCGTGGCGCGTATCGCTTTGCGATTTGCCGAGCGCCGCTGCCGCGCGCTGGGCGGCACCGTTAGCCGACAGGATCACGGCATCGACACGCGGCAGCATGTTCTGGCTGTCGATGTCGATCAGCGTGCGCAGCGGATGGGTGCGGTCGCGTAGCGAGACCCAGTAGGCGAAGGTGTCGGCATAGTCCTTCACGTGATTTTCGACGCCGCTCTTGAGTTCGGGCGTGCCGTCGATGCCCTCGAACAGGCGGAGGAATGCCTTATAGCCGGCCTCGAACTGAAACAGCGTCAGTTCACTCGGCTGGAGCCGGTACTCGCTCTCCTGATGCCGCATTGTCAGAAGCAGCACGGTGATCTTGCGCGCTTCCGCATCGGCGACCCAGGTCAGGCTGTTATTGATGGTCGCTTCAATCGTATTGCCGGTATCGCGGAGCGCCCAGCGCACGCCGTCCTCGTCGGAAAAGCCAAGGACGCGCTGAAGCTGATAGAGGTCGTCGTAATTTGTTCTGATGGCGGTGAGATCGGCGCGCAGCGCCCTGATGTCGTCGAGGCGCGAATTGCCGATCAGAGCCTCGATGGTATTCAGGCTCTTCATCGCCAGTTGGTGAGATTCGTTAAAGGCATCGAGCGTGAAATTCCGCTCGCGGCCGAAATCCTTCGCAGCGATCCGGATGGAAGCAATGGCGATCTTGAGATCGCGGCTGGCGTCGGTCAACGCGTGCGACCGGTCAACGGTCTGAAAAGCGCGAGAGACCTCGCCTTCACCGGCGATGAAGGTCAGACCATTGGCGAAAAATCCGACGACCGGGATCAGGGCGAGCGTCACGATGCGGGTGCGCACCGAAAAGGATGTCAGCAGCCGTTTCGGCGACCATGACAACATCCTGGCCGTGATGAGGCGCATGGGTACGGGCCGATGTCGGTTGTTATCGGGTTCAATGGCACGCGGCGCACTGGGGCAATGGTCACAGATGAACCCGAAATGGTTAATTTTATTGTTCATTCCGGGCCGCCCAGGCGCCCACTTTGCTTTTGTGCAGTGCACGCGTACTGTCGGGGGCCCGCCGGGCCAAAAACATCGTATCTGGGGACCGCTCTATGCCGACTGCCGCCTCCCGTACCGCCTCCGACCACGACTTGCGCGACATCGCCCGCGAGGCGGTGACCGCCATGGAGGCGATCCTGGCGGACGCCACCGCCAAGGTGCGCGGCAAGGTGACCGTCGAAGGCCATGCCCTCGGCAAGTTGTTTGATCGCGAGCAGCGGGCGACCCACGGGCTGGCCTGGCTGGCCACCTATGTCGAGGCGGTCAAACAGCTCGCCGCCTATGCCGAGCGGATGACGGCTTCCGGCAGCTTCGGCGAAGTCGAGGAGCATCTGACCTGGATCGGTCTCGGTGAATGCCTGGCTCAGACCCTGGGCGGCATCCCGATGAGCCAAGGTGAGATCGTGCGGCCGGCCGACATGGGATTATCGATGGCGCAGGTGGCGTCGCGCCTGACCCCGGGCGTCGAAAGGTTGATCGCCAGCGGCAACACCGCCGAGCGGCGCGCCCGGCTGATGGAATTGATGCGGCAGAGCCACGGCGCCACCATCGGCGCCGCCGGCCTCGACGAAACGCTGGAATCGATCCGTGACGAGATGCGCCGCTTCTCCGATGCCGAAGTCGTCGGCCACGCCCATGGCTGGCATCGCACCAACAGCTACATCCCTTACGAGGTCGTCGGGCAGATGTCAGAGCTCGGCGTCTTCGGCCTCACCATTCCGGAAGAATTCGGCGGCATGGGCCTCGGCAAGGAATCGATGTGCGTCGTCTCCGAGGAATTGTCGCGGGGCTATATCGGCGTCGGCTCGCTCGGCACCCGCTCGGAAATCGCTGCCGAGCTCATTCTCGGTGGCGGCACGCCGGAGCAGAAGGCCAAGTGGCTGCCGAAGATCGCGTCCGGCGAGGTGCTGCCGACCGCGGTGTTCACCGAGCCGAACACCGGCTCGGATCTGGCGTCGCTGAAGACCCGGGCCGTGCGCGAAGGCGATGTCTATAAAGTCTACGGCAACAAGACCTGGATCACGCATCCGGTGCGCGCCGATCTGATGACGCTGCTGGTCCGCACCAACCCCAAGGAGCCCGGGCATCGCGGCCTGTCGATGCTGCTCGCCGAAAAGCCGCGCGGCGACGATGCCAATCCGTTCCCGGCCAAGGGCATGACCGGCACCGAAATCGAGGTGCTCGGCTATCGCGGCATGAAGGAATACGAGATCGCCTTCGACGGCTTCGAAGTGAAGGCGGAGAACCTGCTCGGCGGCGTCGAGGGCATGGGTTTCAAGCAACTCATGCAGACCTTCGAATCCGCGCGCATCCAGACAGCGGCGCGCGCCATCGGTGTCGCCCAGGCGGCGATGGAGCAGGCGATGGAATACGCCACCAACCGCATCCAGTTCGCGCGGCCGATCGCCGATTTCCCGCGCGTCGCCGACAAGATCGTGATGATGGCGGTCGAGATCATGATCGCGCGCCAGCTCACTTATCACGCCGCGCGCGAGAAGGATTCCGGCCGGCGCTGCGATCTCGAGGCCGGCATGGCCAAGCTCTATGGCGCGCGCGTCGCCTGGGCCAATGCCGACAACGCGGTGCAGGTGCATGGCGGCAACGGCTT
>JAHCKF010000024.1 GCA_026125925.1 Pseudolabrys sp. | reverse complement strand
AGCGCATGGTGAGCAGCATGCGCTTGACGTCCGGATAGTCGATGATGGCGTGACCCATCTGCTTGCGCTCGCGCGCATAGGCGTTCGCCTGCTGCAACGCGCGCTCGGCAATCGCGACGCCTTGCAAACCGACGGCGAGGCGGGCGCGGTTCATCATCGTGAACATGCACAGCATGCCCTTGTGCTCTTCGCCAATCAGCCAGCCGATCGCGCCGCCCTTGTCGCCATAGACCATGGTGCAGGTTGGCGAGGCGTGGATGCCCAGCTTGTGCTCGATCGAATGCGCGCGCACGTCGTTGCGCGAGCCGTCCGGCATGAACTTCGGCACCAGGAACAGCGAGATGCCCTTGGTGCCGGCCGGGGCATCCGGCAGGCGCGCCAGCACGAAGTGGATGATGTTGTCGGTGAGATCGTGCTCGCCATAGGTGATGAAGATCTTCGAGCCGGTGATCTTGTAGGTGCCGTCGCCGGCGCGCTCGGCCTTGGTGCGCAGCGCGCCGACGTCGGAGCCGGCCTGCGGCTCGGTGAGCTGCATGGTGCCCATCCATTCGCCGCTGATGAGCTTTTCGAGATATTTCTGTTTGAGCTCGTCGCTGCCATAGGCGTGCAGCGCATCGACCGCGGCCATGGTCAGCACCGGGCCGATGCCGAAAGCCATCGACGCCGCGTTCCACATCTCGATGCAGGCGGCGTTCACGGCGTGCGGCAGTTCCTGGCCGCCGAAATCGGCAGGGGAGGCGAGACCGTTCCAGCCGGCGGCGGCCCAGGCGGTGTAGGCCTCCTTCCAGCCGGGCGGGGTGGTGACGTTGCCGTCCTTGAACGGGGTACCGAACTTGTCGCCCACGCTGTTGAGCGGGGCGATGACGTCCGAGGCGAACTTGCCGGCCTCCTCCAGCACCGAGTCGACGGTGGCCTCGTCGAGGTCGCCGTATAGGCCCTCGTCGAGGGCGGCTTTCAGGCCGGCGGCGTGTTTGAGGGCGAAGGCGATGTCGGCGACGGGGGCGCGATATGTCATGGCGGGCAATCTAGCGGGCCGCGCCACCGCCTCCAAGCGGGGCCGGAAAGGATTTGTGGTCAAGGGTTTAGAGGTCCGTTGCGGATGCCGGACGGCGCCGCTATGGTCCGCCCGCCCGGGCCCGCTTCGCGGCCGGCACCGGCTCTTCCGGCGCATTGGGGCGTAGCCAAGCGGTAAGGCAGCGGATTTTGATTCCGCCATTCGGAGGTTCGATCCCTCCCGCCCCAGCCAGGCCGTCCGATTCTCACCTGTTGCGATGTTGGGATTGTGGGGACGCGCTACCGTCTCCCGGCAAGCGCTGGATCAGCAGTCGCGGCAGATCTGCAGCGCCTTGTCCAAGTCCTTCTGGCCCTGCGTCCGCTTGCCTTCGCTGTTTGCGAGGTTCTGCGGCAGGCCGCGGAGTGTCGGCTGTCGCTCGTCCGGCGGCGCCACGAATGGCCGCGCGGGCGGCAGCCGAGGCGGCGAAACCTCGGTGGCGTTGGCCGATCCAGCGGGCAAGGCAAGCAGCGGCATCAGAAGCAGCAGCGCGAACATCCGGCCCATGTGTGATCGTCCTCTGCCACGTGGTTTGTGACGACATTCAGTGCCTTGGTTTTGCGCGCGGCAGCCCTTGTTCGAAATCGTACGGTCGGCTCCCCGGTTTATACCAAGGTATGTGCGGCAGCGGCGGCAGCATGCGTGGATTCCGAAAAGAGAGGGGGGAACAAAAAAGAAGAGCTGTCTTCCGGTGAATAGGGTCTGCGGCGTCGACAACCCCGATTTCACATGGATGGAGATGCTCAATGCCCCGACTCAACAAGATCGCGATGGCGGCCGGCTTCATGCTGGCACTTGGCGCCGTTGCCTTTGCCAATGATGCCGGCAACTGGCTGATGGGCCCGAACCAGGGCTACGCCGTCGACATGAAAGGCGAGCCGCGGATCATCAACCTGAAGATCGATGATGCCATGATGGCCCGCGCTCAGGAGGTGCAGCCGGGCACCGTGCTGTTTCGGCACAACGGCAAGGTCCACATGGTGTTCGACCGCTCGATCATCGGACTGGGCTCGCGCTGAGCCGTGCCGACCGATGCCGCCCCGGCCTTTGCGATCGGGGCGGCATCGATTCTTCTGGCCTGACGGGGCCCATCGATTTGTATCAACATCCTCGCAGCCAGCGTCGATTAGCGCGCGGATGTTGTCGCTCCGGCGAGCCGCGGCATCGCCCGACATAGCCTCATCGCCGCCGTTCTTCTGGTGCACAATTGCAAATGCACGTGCAGCGTCGCGGGCGACCCGCCTCGTATTTTGCATTCTCGTGTTGCATCCGCTGTTGCGGTTTTCCCGTAACGCGAGGGCCTATTCGTCTGGCTTCTGAGGCCGATCGGTCTGAGCGGTGTCGGATGACAAGCGAGTAACCTCGCCCTGCAATCTATTTTTCTGTTTAACCTTTACTTCCTCAATGAGTCTTTTCAATTCTTCATTCTCAAAAATATCAGCCAGTTTCCACGCTGGGATGATCCCGGCCATGCCTGTGTTTGATGAAACGTACCAATCTGGATTCACAGGTCTCTTCGTAACGTTATCTATTACCGGCTCCCGCGAATGGATATGGCAAAAATCTACCCCGAGTAATAAGCCAAAACCTTGAACTAGGATGCCGGCATAAGGGTATTTTTTGGCGCCAGGAGGCGTGACATGCGTCGTGTATCTGACGAAGACTGGAGAGCCGCTGTAGCCGGACATTGACCGAATCTCTACAAGAAAACTCTCTTGTTTATGTCCAGTTTCTGTAACGATGGGATCGCCCGGCATCTGCGCGATATTGCCGAAGCGTACGGTAGGGCGGTTCTGCTGTTGGCCGTCCCGGCTAATGAAGCGACCGACAACAAAAACGTCATCGCCTGGTCCAATATCTGTTTCTTTAATCCACTCCTTATCTACCCAATGATCCGGACGAATAAAGTCTACTTGATGTAACTCGCTACTAAGCCCGATCCCACATATCGCTAGGTCGTCACCATCAGGGTGCGCAAACCATAGTTCTTCCTCGAGCGAAATTATGTCAGTCTCGCCGAATCTTGTATTGATACGGACAGTCATGTTTCCATGGTCGACCACGTGCTTGTTGGTGACTACAAAGAGAGAAAAGCGCTTCTGCTGTTCATCCAACGGTATTCCCACCAAGAAGCCAGAGCCGCCAATGTTCTTGCCCTCTTGTGCCTCTGCCTCCGAAGGGTAGAGATAGACAACGCAGTTCAGGAAGTGATCGGAGATGCGAGGCAATCCTCTCTCCTGTGCTTGATAAGGTTGGCCGCTCGAAGAGTACCGGGTAACCCATCTACTGACACTTGGAATTGAGCGCAGATCGGATTGCCAGCTACTGACGCCTCGTTGTTGGGCGGTCGATTCGCGCGTCATCGTCATAATGGGGGAATTCGCGATAAATGTTAGCGCAGAACTTCCCCGTTCGTGTGAATGGAGCCGAAATCACGCGGCTGAATCAATAGGATAGGTGTGCCGCAGTAGTTGGGACCCTCCTCGCCGGGATCTGCGGTGAGAACCCTTTCGCCATTCCGGGCTCCAGTGAAACGAGCGGACCGGGCATCCAACCGTGGGTCTTGCCGCCCCTCTCAGCTGACTCCGCGTTCTCGCGTCGTCCTGACTAGCCGGTCCACAGCAAGTGCGGAGAAATATAACTTGAATAAGTAAGTCAACTATAATGTATATTATAGCATGACCGCGGAACCGGCCAGGGGGAGAGAATATCGCGCTTCTCCGAGCCGGGGCCCGGCCCTCGTTTTGGTCATTCATCCCCAGCAGTCTTGAGGCATTTCAGTAATGACACCGACCAACATGGGTGTTCGTGACATCGAAGCCCTCGTTCACCCCTTCACGAACCTCAAGCGCCATCGGGATACCGGGCCGACCATTCTCGAGCGTGGCCAGGGCGTCCATCTGTTCGACGACCGCGGCCAGAAATACATCGACGGACTCGCGGGCCTTTGGTGCACGTCGCTCGGCTTCGGCAACGAGGAATTGATCGAAGCGGCCGCCAGCCAGATGCGCAAGCTGCCGTTCTCGTCGATGTTCACCGGAAAGTCGCACGAGCCGGCGATCGAACTGGCGGAGAAGCTCAAGGAGATCGCGCCGGGCTCACCCTCCAAGGTGCTGTTCTCCAGCGGCGGCTCCGATGCCAACGATATGCAGGTCAAGCTGACCTGGTACTACAACAACGCGCGCGGCATGCCGCAGAAGAAGAAGATCATCAGCCGCATGCGCGCTTATCACGGCATCACGGTCGCGTCCGGCTCTCTGACCGGCCTGCCGCCGGTTCACACCGACTTCGACCTGCCGATCAAGAACGTCGCTTACACGTCCTGCCCGGACTTCTATCGCGGCGCCGCGGAAGGCGAGACCGAAGACCAGTTCACGGATCGCATGGCGCGCGACCTCGAGGATCTGATCAAGAAGGAGGGACCGGATACGGTTGCCGCCTTCATCGCTGAGCCCGTCATGGGCGCCGGCGGCGTGGTCATTCCGCCGAAATCCTATTTCCCGAAGATCAACAAGGTGCTGGCGGCCCACGACGTGCGCATCATCTCCGACGAGGTGATCTGCGGCTTCGGTCGCACGGGTGAATGGTTCGGCGCGCAATCGCTCGGCTTCCAGCCGACCTCGATTTCTGTCGCCAAAGCCATCACCTCGGGCTACTTCCCCCTCGGCGCCATCACCATCGAGGAGCCGCTCTATCAGGCGATGCTGAGCGAGAGCGAAAAGATCGGCGTTTTCGGCCACGGTTTCACCTATACAGGCCATCCGGTCGGCTGCGCCATCGCGCTCAAGACCATCGAAATCTATCAGCGCGAGCGCATCCTCGACCGCATCCGCGGCCTCGCGCCGGTGTTCGCCGAGCGCATGCGGCGGCTGGCGCAACACGAACTGGTCGGCAATACGCGCTCGATCGGTCTGATCGGCGGTGTCGAACTCGTCGCCGACCGCAAGGCGCGGCGGCTATTCGACCCGAAGCAGGGCGTCGGCGCCTACTGCCTGAACGAGTGCCAGAAGCTTGGCCTGATCACCCGCGCCATCGGCGACACCATCGCCGTCTGTCCGCCGCTCATTATCACCGAGGCGCAGTTGAACGAGCTGTTCGACATGCTCGAACAGGCGGTCAAGAACACCGAAGCCTGGGTCGGCAGCAAGTCGCTTCGGAAGCCTGCGTAAGGGCGGCCGCCATGGACACGTCGGTAGCGCGCGAGCAGCCGGATAACATTGCCTCGAACCGTGAGATGAAATGGAACAGCGATCTCGCAGCGGAAATGCTGCGGATCCTCGATGTGCCCTACATCGCCATCAATCCCGGCGCGAGCTATCGCGGCTTCGAGGACAGCATCGTCAACTATCTCGGCAACCGCGATCCGCAGATGCTCGTGTGTCTGCACGAGGATCACGTGGTGTCGATCGCCCATGGCTACGCCAAGGCCACCGGCAAGCCGATGGCCTGCGCGCTGCACAGCAATGTCGGGCTGATGCATGGCCTGATGGGCATCTTCAATGCGTGGTGCGACCGCGTGCCCATGATCGTGATCGGCGCCACCGGCCCGGTCGAATTTGAAAAGCGGCGGCCGTGGATCGACTGGATCCACACCTGCAAGGACCAGGGCGCCATGCTGCGCCATTTCACCAAGTGGGACGACGAGCCGCGCTCCAGCCAGGGCATCGTGCAGGCTTTCCTGAAGGCTTCGCAGATGACACGCGATCTGCCGCAGGCGCCGGTCTATGTCTGCCTCGATGCCGGCTTGCAGGAGCAGGCCATTGGCGCCGGCATCGCCTTGCCGGACCCGCGCCGCTATGCGCCGCCGTCACCCCCGGGCGGCGCCGAAGACGATGTTGCCGCCGCGACGAAAGCGGTGGTGCAGGCCAGGCGGCCGGTGTTCCTGCTCGGCCGCGGTTCGCGCGAACAGGACGACTGGAACCGGCGCGTGGCGCTCGCCGAACTCAGCGGTGCCGCCGTCATCACGTCGCTGCGCGAGCGGGCGCTGTTTCCGACCGCGCACCGGCTTCATGCCGGGCCGCCGATCGATGGCCTGACTGCGGCGGCGACGGATACGCTGGCGGCGGCGGATGTCATCGTCAGCTTCGACTGGGTCGATCTCAACGGCCTTTTTCAGGAGATGGCGGGCCGCGGCAAGCCGCTCTCTGCGACGATCGTTCACGTCTCGCTCGACGTCGCGCTCCACAACGGCTGGAGTCTCGATCATTTCGGCATTCCGCCGGTCGATATCCAGATCAAGGCCGATGCCGATGTGGTCGTCGGCCAGATGCTGAAGCGTCTGCGAGAAGTTCGCCGCGAGGCACCGAAGGCCGCGGGCAGCGCCGTTGCCGCCGAACGATCGGCCGCGGCTCCCGACGGCCAACTGACCTATTTCGATATCGAGACCGCGCTGGCCGAGGAGCGCGGCGAGCAACAATTCACCATCGCGCATCTGCCGCTGGTGTGGAGTGGCGGCGTTTACGACTATCGCGAGCCGCTCGATTTCCTCGGCCATGATGGCGGCGCCGGCCTGGCGGCGGGGCCGGGCATCACCATCGGCGCCGCGCTGGCGTTGAAGGATAGCGGGCGGCCGGTGATCTCCGTGATCGGCGACGGCGACTTCCTGCAAGGCGCCACGGCGTTGTGGACTGCCGCGCATTACCGCATTCCAGCGCTGTTCATCATCGCCAACAACGCCTCCAACTTCAATGACGAGATCCACCAGAACGTGATGGCGAGCCTGCGCGACCGGCCGCGCGACAACCGCTGGATCGGGCAGCGCCTGTCGGATCCCGAGCTCGACATGGTCAAGATCTCGGAAGGGCAGGGTGTCGAGGCGATCGGGCCGGTGACGTCGCGCGACGCGCTGCGCGCCGCGATCAAGCAGGGGCTGGCGGCGGTGCGCGAGGGCCGGCCGTTCCTGATCGACGTGCGCATCGCCCGGCCGGAACTGCCGAAGGCGTCGGCGCAGGGCCGTATCGGCCGTTAGTCCGCCGCCTCCGTCATCAGTGCTCGGCGGTGGACGCGCGCAGCTTGTCCATGCGCCGGCGCAGCAGGCCGATGAGGCCGAGGATCAGGATCGACGCCACGATCAGCACGGTGGCGACCGCGGTGATGGTCGGGCTGAGGTAGTATTTGATGCCGTTGAACATCTGGCGCGGGATGGTGTTCTGCTCTGGCCCGGCCAGGAACAGGATCATGACCACTTCGTCGAGCGAGGTGGCGAAGGCGATGACGGCGCCGGAGACGACGCCCGGCAGCACCAGCGGCAGGATCACCTTGAAGAAGACGCGGACCGGATGGGCGCCGAGGCTGAAGGCGGCGCGGACGAGGTTCTCGTCGAGCCCAGTCAGCGTGGCGCCGACCGTGATGACGACGAAGGGGATGGCCATCGTCGTGTGCGCCAGGATGATGCCGGTATAGGTCCCGGTCAGGCGCAACGGCGCGAAGAAGAAATAGGTGCCGACGGCGAGGATGATGACCGGCACCACCAGCGGCGAGATGAAGAAGCCGGTGATGATCCGTTTGAAGGGAAAGTCGGCGCGGTTGAGGCCGAGCGCGGCCAGCGTGCCGAGAGAGGTCGCCAGCAGCGCGGTGATCGAGCCGACCACCAGCGAGTTCCAGATGGCTAGCCGCCATTCCGGCGAGGAGAAGAAGTCCTCGTACCAGCGCAGCGAAAACGACGGAATCGGGTAGTTCAGGAAGGCGCTCGAGCTGAACGACAGCGGGATGATGACGAGCAGCGGCGCGATCAGATAGGTCAGCACCAGGATGGTGACGACCCATAACGCCAGCCGAGTCAGGCGCTGCGACAGCGGGCGGTGTTCATGACCGAAGGTCATATGATCGGCCTCGCCACCAGCCGTGAATACACGACATACAGGATGAACGTTGCGGCCAGCAGCCACACACTGAGCGCGCAGGCGAGCCCCCAATTCGCGGCCGTGTTGGTGTAGAACGCGATGTAGTAGCTGATCATCTGATCGGCCGCGCCGCCGACGAGCGCCGGCGTGATGTAGAAGCCGATCGCCACGGTGAAGACCAGCAGACAGCCGGCTGTGATGCCGGAGGCGCATTGCGGAAGGTAGACCTTGATGAAGGTGCGGATCGGCCTGGCGCCCAGGCTCGCGGCCGCTCTCATGTAATTCGGTGAGATGCCTTTCATGACGCTGTAAAGCGGCAAGATGAAGTAGGGCAGCAGAATATGAGTCATGGCAACATAGGCGCCGAGCCGATTGTAGATCAGGGCGGTCGGTTCGTTCAGAATATGCAGGTCGACGAGTGCATGATTGACGATGCCGCGGTTCTGGAGGAGCACGACCCACGCGGCGGTCCGAACCAGCAGCGACGTCCAGAACGGCACCAGCACCAGCACGAGCAATGGATAGGCCAGCCGCGCCGGTAGGCTGGCCAGCAAATATGCGACAGGAAAGCCGAGCGCGACGCAGAGCAACGTGACGACCAGCGACATTTCGAATGTGCGAATGAAGATGTCGATGAAGATCGATGCTTCTTCGGGCTTCGCGACAATCGACCCGGCCGGATCCGTTCGAAGATCAATTGCCGATAACAAGTAGTACAACGAGGCGGGTCCCGCCGCGTTGCGGATCGCGCCCCAATAATTCAAATTGCTCCACGCCGGGTCGATACCGATGAGGAAATCCTTGACCGACGCCGTATCAGCCGGGGGCGGGCGTCGCGCCGTGCGAAACAATGCTTCGCGAAAACCACTGACGTCGTAGTTCAAGCGCCGCGCCGCAGGTGCGAGTGTCTCGTCGGCGCGGGCCTTTTTGATGTCAGCCGCAAGCAGGCGAAAGACCTTTTCGTCGGGAAGGCTCTTGCCGTCCCACGAGGCGAGAGCCGCAACCGTTTGCGGAAATGCAGTGCCGACTTCTTTGTCAGCAACCGACTGCCACAACATGGTGCCGATCGGAAACCCATATGAGAAAATCAAAAAAATAAAGAGCGGCGCGACCAGTGCAAACGAGGTCAGGCGGCGGCGGCGGTTGGAGGCGTGAAGCTGCCGGCCCAACACATGACTATCGGTCATGAAGCCCTGTTCGCACTCGCTCGCTACGGAGCCTGATTGATGCGCGGTGGTCATGAGGCTTGTTTGCCGACCAGAGGGAGGCGGCAAGGGCCGGAGCCCTTGCCGGAGATTGCGAGATACCCCGAGGGGCACTGGCTCACTGCGCGACCCACTTGGTGAAGCGGTCGCTGAGCTTGTCGAAATTGTCGAGCCAGAACTGAGCGCTGACCTCCATGGCATGCGCCGAGTTGGCCGGCGCCGAGGGCAGGTCGGCGGCGACCTTGGCATCCAGCTTGCCGATGCTGTCTTTGTTGGAGGTGCCGTTTGCCAGCATCGTCATCTGCTTGGCCTGGCGGCTGGCGTCTTTCATGTAGTCCAGCAGCTTGTAAGCCGCCTCGATGGTCGGCGAACCTTTCAGGATTACCCAGCTATCCCAGGTGTACATGCTCTGGTTCCAGACCATGTTGAACACCTTGCCGGCGTTCTTGGCGGCGGTGATGCGGCCGTTGAAGACGCCGGTCATCGCCACCTCGCCGGAGGCCAGCAGCTCGACCGGCTTCTGGCCGGTCTGCCACCAGATGATGTTGGATTTGATCGTGTCGAGTTTCTTGAAGGCGCGGTTGACGCCCTCATCGGTGCCCAACACCTTGTAAACATCCGCTGGGGCGACGCCATCCGCCAGCAACGCGCTTTCCAGCGTCAGCTTCGGCCCCGAGCGCAAGGCGCGCTTGCCGGGATATTTGGTGAGATCGTAGAAATCGGCCCAGCTCTTCGGCTCGCCCTTCACCTTGGCGGGATCGTACGCCAGGACAAAGCTGTACAGCAGCGCGCCGACACCGCAGGGATTGACGGCTTGCGGGAAATAGATGTCCTTGCCGCCGATCTTGCTCCAGTCGAGCTTCTCGTAAAGGTTTTCCTCGCAGCCGATCGCCAACTCGTCCGACTCGACCTCGACGACATCCCAATCGGCGTTGCCGCTCTGCACCTTGGCGCGCAGGATGCCGATGCCGCCCTCCCAGGACGCCTGGCGCAGCGGCGTCTTCGTCTCCTGAGAGAAAGGTTCGAGGAAGGCCGTGCTCTGCGCCTTCTGCACGGCGCCGCCCCACGACACCACGGTCAGGTCGCGGGCGGCGGCGGCGGAGGTGACAAAGGCGGCTACGGTGGCAAGAGCGATGCAACGCGACAATCTGGACATCATGGTCGTCTCCCCTGAGGTGAACGCTAAGCAGACAGTGCCAACACGCATGCCTTTCGGCCGGCGTATCTCTTAGTCAGTGTTGCAGTCCGAATGCCCTGCAATCCTTTGCGCGCCATCCCACCTTGACCGGCTGGCCGATGGTCAGGGTGGCGAGCTCGGACTTGTTGGTGACTTTCAGGACAAAGGTGCTGTCGCCGATAGTGACGTAGATGCGGATCTGATCGCCCAAATAGACGACGTCCTTGACGGCCCCGTCATAGAGGTTGTCCAGATCGCCACGATCGGAATTGAGTTCGATGCGCTCCGGACGCACCGACCAGGTCGTGTCGCGGCCGATACCGGGGGTGCCGACCGTTACGGCGCGAACCTCGCCCCACGGCATTTCGACGACACATGAGCCGACATCGGCCGCGCGGACGCGGCCCTTCATGCAGTTATTCTCGCCGACGAAGCCGGCGACGAAAGCGCTGGCCGGCGCCTCGTACAACTCTTTCGGCGTGCCGACCTGTTCGATCTTGCCCTTTTCAAGGACCACGATGCGGTTGGACATCGCCAGCGCCTCGTCCTGGTCATGGGTGACGTAGATGACGCTGATGCCGAGGGTGTCATGGATGCGCTTGATCTCGTACTGCATCGCTTCGCGCAGTTGACGATCGAGAGCGCCGAGCGGCTCGTCCATCAGGACGAGGGCGGGATCGAAGATGAGGGCGCGCGCCAGCGCGACGCGTTGCTGCTGGCCGCCGGACAGTTGCGTGGCCTTGCGGTTCTCGAAGCCGGTCAAGCGAACGATCTCGAGCACCCGAGCGACCTTCTTGTCGATATCGGCTTTCGGGGCTTTCCGCGCCTGAAGCGGGAAGGCGAGATTCTCCGCCACGGTCATATGCGGGAAGAGCGCGTAATTCTGGAAGACGACGCCGATGTTGCGCCGGTAGGCGGGCAGCCGGGTGATGGGTTTGCCGTCGAGCAGAATGTCGCCCGAGGTCGGTTGTTCGAACCCGGCCACCATCATCAGCGACGACGTCTTGCCCGAGCCGGAAGAGCCGAGCAGCGTCAGGAATTCACCGCGTGTTACGGACAGATTGAGATCGTCGACGACCAGTGCTTTGCCGTCATAGGTCTTGTTGACGTTGACAAAGCAGACAACAGGCTCGTTCACACGCGATCTCTTCTTTGTTCGCTTTGAGCATATTGCCGGCCAAGCGTTGCAAACGCCGGCCGAGTTCCGAACGGTACATATCAAAAATAGCAAAGTAAAGTAGGGTAATTGAGAAAGCTAAATTCGGCGCTGGTATTCGTGCGCAGCCGGGCGTTGGCAATCGGCGAAGCGAGCTGCCGGACGACGCAGGCTGACTTTGGCCGACTTGCCGGCGACGCAGGAGCGTCCGTTGGGGCCTATGAGATATGCCGCGCAACCGCGGCCGCCTTTCCGCGGCGGCAAGATTGGCGGTTCCGCCATCGCCGCCTACTGCTGATGCAACCTGCCGAAAAATGCGGCCTTTCGCCGTCGCGGCCGACGCATTAGCGACCTCGTTGCGGCGGCGAGCAGAACCGATGCGGCGCGCGGAGTTGGCATCGAAGATGCAAAGGGGCGGTGTGTTAGCGAACGTACAAACGATATCCGACAATTCGGGCCGCGTTTTTTCAAGCCGCGCGTCACTTGTGCTCGCCCGTCAGGGTTGCCTCTAAAATAAAACTATGTAATATAGCTACGGTATATATGTTTAGTAGCCGGAGGGCCGCCGCGGCGTGCTGCGACGGCCTCCTCGATCAGTCATTGCCGGGGCGCAGACGCGCCGCATGCGCGTGGATTTGTGAGTGTTTCTGCTTTTTCGTCGGAAGTGAACTGGAGCGCGAAAAAATGAAAGTCGGAAGTATCTGGTTGAAGCGTCTTGGTGCCGCGTCGCTCGTTGTCTGCGGCCTTTTGTCCGGATTGTTCCAATCGCGTGCCGGCGCCGCCGAGTTCCCCGATCGTCCCATCACCCTCGTCGTTCCCTTTGCCGCCGGCGGTCCGGTCGATGTCATTGCCCGCGCGGTTGCCGATGGTCTGTCGAAGGAAATCAACGGCACCGTCGTCGTCGAGAACAAGGCAGGAGCCGGCGGCGCCATCGCCTTTGCCTATGTCGCGCGGTCGAAGCCGGACGGTTACACGCTGGTCGCCGTTGATATGTCATTTGCCGTGCTGTCGCATTTTCACAACAACGTCGGCTACGATCCGGTCAAGGACTTCAAGATGGTCGGGCAGACGACCGAGTCGACCCTGGTCCTCGTCGTTCCGGCCGACAGCAAGACGCCGGATCTCGAAAGCTTCATCCAGAATGCGCGCAAGGCCGGGGACGGTGTGTCGATCGCGAATGCCGGGCTCGGCAGCACGCCGCATCTCGCCGGCCTGTCTTTCGCCAAGGCCGCCAAGATCGCGCCGCTGATGGTGCCTTATCGCGGCATGACGCCGGCCGTCACCGATCTGCTGGCCGGCCGCATCACCAGCGCCTTCGTCGGTCCGCAAAGCGCGATCGGCTTGGTGCAGGAAGGCAAGCTGAAGATGCTTGCCGCCATCGGACAGCAGCGCCTGAAGGAGGCGCCTACGGTGCCGACCTTCGCCGAGAAGGGCATCGATCTGCCGGGCTTCAAGCAGGGCACCTGGTATGGCCTCGCCGCACCGGCCGATACGCCAAAGGCGGTGATCGAGAAGCTCAATGCCGCGCTCAACCGCGCCCTCGACAAGCCCGACGTGCAAAAGCGCCTCGAGCCGCTCGGCATCTTCGTCAAGAAGACGACGCCGTCCGAATTCGATTCATTCATCGCCGATCAGGTGTCGCAGTGGAACGAGATCGCGGCACAGGTGAAGACCGCCAAACCGTAAGGCGGCGATCCAGCCGCCGCTGTTCTGACGAAAGAAGGAATTGCCCCATGTATTTTGACAAACGTTTCACTCAACTCGGCCTCTCCGCGGCCGCCGCCCTGCTGCTGTTCTCGGCGCAGGCCAATGCCCAGGCCAAGGACGAGATCCGCGTGACGATCCAGCGTACCACGACCGCGCTGCCGATCGTGGTGGCGCAGGAGAAAGGCCTGTTCGTCAAGCATAACGTCGCCGCCAGATACACGATCTCGCAGGTGCAGATCTCCGACTCCATCGCGACACTCGGCCGACAGTTCGATATCGCGATGGGGACGCAGCCGGCGCTGATCGCCGCGGCCGGGCAGGGACTCCCGATCGTGGTGGTGACGGGCGCCGCGCTGGACACCAAGAAGGTGCCCACCTCCGATATTGTCGCCAGCAAGGAATCCGGAATCACTTCGATCAAGCAGCTCGAAGGCAAAACCGTCGGCACCCTGACGCTGACGGGCAACATCCACTTTGCGCTGCTCGACGGGCTGCAGAAGCAGGGCGTCGATTTCAAGCGCATCCGCTGGGTCAGCGGCACGGTGCCGCAACTGCCCGACCTGTTGAAGGCGGGCCGCGTCGATGCGATCGAAGAGATCGAACCCTTTGCGACCAGCGCCGTCGCTAACGGCGGCGTGTCGCTCGGCAATCCGTTCCGCTCGATCGGCGATCGCGCCTATGTCGGCATCCTGCTGGCGCAGCGCGACTGGGCCAATGCCAACAAGGACCGCGTTCTCGCTTTCTCGGCGGCTCTCGAAGACGCGGTGAAGTGGATCGAAGCCAATCGCGAGGAGGCGAAGACGATTCTGAGCTCTTACACCGGGCTGAAGGGGCCGATCCTCGACCGCATTCCGATCCCGGAATTCCATTTCTCGACGACCGCCGAGGATCTCAAGAAGGAGCAGGGCCAGGACGTGGCGACCTGGATCGACATCCTCAAGCGCACCAGCGATTTCCCGCCCGTGAAGAAAGAGGCCTTGCTGCCGGCCTGGGCCCAGTAACGCCACGCCTGAAGAATCGAGACTGGAATGATGACCGACACCACCAAGGAAGCCGCTCTGGCGCAGCGGCTTCGCGACTGCCTGACGCCGGCCGAACGCGAGATTTCCGATGCCGCCGGTTATGGGAAACGCATCGGCTTCGGCTCGCGTCCGGCGGTTCTGATCGTCGATGCGACCTACAGCTTTTGCGGACGTGAGCCAAAGCCGATCCTGGAATCGATTGCCGCGCAGCGGCGCTCCTGCGGCGAGTTCGCTTGGGAAACCGTCGACTCCACGGCAGCGCTGATCGCGCAGGCGCGGGCCGCCGGCGCGCCGGTGATCTACAGCGCCATGGAGGACCCGGCGAGCCCGGAATACGAACCCGGGCTGTGGCGCGCGAAGAACCGCCGCGGCGTCGAGGACACCGGCATCAATCCGGATCCGCAGAAGGGCGAGAACCAGATCGTCAAAGAACTCGCGCCGAGGCCGGGCGAGATGGTGTTCTCCAAAAACAAGCCGAGCCTGTTCTTCGGCACCGGCCTGTTGCCCTATCTCATCGCCCATCGGATCGACTCACTGATCGTCTGCGGTGGCACCTCGAGCGGCTGCATCTACGCAACGGCGGTGGATGGCTTCTCGCACAACTTCAAGGTCGCGGTGGTGGCCGACGCCACCTTCGACCGTATCCAGACGGCGCACTGGGTGTTCCTGGCCGACATCGACATGAAGTATGGCGACGTTACCACGGCCGATGCCGCGATCGGGCATCTCAAGACCGTGAGCATGAAATGACGCCGCTGTCTGCGGCGACGTGACTTCGATGCGGAGGAAGGATTCTTGAGCGTGGCGGAGCGTGCGGTTGAGAGCGGCGGTTACCGGCCGGAGCAGGGTTCATCCGATGACGGGATCGCGTTTCGCTGCCGTTCGCTCGCCGTCGATCTCGGCATCGGCGATTACAAGCGTCGCATCATCGAGAACCTCAACATCGAGGTGCCCCGGCAGCAATTCGTCTGCATTCTCGGCGAATCCGGCGTCGGCAAGACGACGCTATTGCGCGTATTCGGCGGCCTCGTGCCGGCGGCGCCCGGCTCGACGCTCGAACTGAACGGCGAGCGCATCTCCGGGCCACCGCAGGGCGCGGTGTTCGTCTTCCAGAACTATGCCGGCTCGCTACTGCCGTGGCGCACGGCGCGCAAGAATGTCGAACTCGGCCTCGAAGAGACGCTGCCGAAGGCCGAGCGGCACAGCCGCGCCATGACGGCGCTGGAGCAGGTCGGCCTCGCCGACCGCGCCAACGATTATCCGCGGCAGATGTCGGGCGGCATGCAGCAGCGCGTTCAGATCGCGCGGGCGCTGGCGCTCAAGCCGCGGCTGTTGCTGATGGACGAGCCGTTCGGCGCGCTCGACGCCATGACTCGCGAGAATTTGCAGATCGAGCTGCGGCGCATCCACCAGGCGTCGGGCGCCACCATCATGTTCATCACTCACGACATCGACGAGGCGGTACTGCTCGCCGACCGCATCATCGTGCTGCGCGGCAAGCCGGCGGCGATCGGCCTCGACGTCATCAGCCCGCTGCCGAAGGAGCGCGACCAGATCACCACCAAGGAAATGCCGGAATATCTCGAACTGCGGCACCGCATCTACGAGATGCTGCGCGGCCATGGCGCGCCGGCGTGAGCAGGATGTTGCAACGGATCAATCTCCCGGGCCTCGCCTTCATGGCGGGCCTCGTCGTGCTGTGGGAGATTTTCGCCCGCACCGTCGGCGCGCAGCTTGAGACCATCCCGTCGGTGTCGCGTATTCTCGTCGCGCTCCATCAGCTCGTCAGCGACGGCGTGCTGATGCCGCAGCTCGTGCACACCGTGTTCGTCTCGATCGCCGGCTGGCTGATCGCCTGCGCCATCGGCCTGACGGCCGGGCTGGTGATCGGCATCTGGCGGCCGGTGTGGACCTATTCGATGGCCAGCATCGACGTGCTGCGCTCGATTCCGTCGATCTCGCTGATCTCGATCGCGCTGTTGCTCTTCGGCTTCTCCTCGAAGATGGAAATGGTCATCGTCGTCTATGTCAGCCAGTGGCCGGTCCTTTTGGCGACGGCGAGCGCGGTCGGCGCTACGCCGCGCAGTTATCTCGATTCGGCGCGCTCGCTGCGGCTGTCCGAGCGCGCCACGGTGATGAAGGTGCGTATCCCGGCGGCGCTGCCGAGCATCGTGGTCGGCGTGCGGCTGGCGCTGACTCTGTCGATCGCGCTGGCGGTGGTGGCGGAGATGGTCGGCAATCCGGCCGGGCTCGGCTTCGGCATCGTCTATGCGCAGCAGGCGATCCAGCCGGCGCAAGCTTTCGCTTATCTGCTGGTCATCGGCCTCATCGGCTGGGGACTCAACGCGGCGCTGATGGTGGCGGTCGAGCGCGCCATGAAAGCCCATGCGGTGGCGCCATGACGCCGCGTGACCCGCGCGCTGCCGGCACCGCAGCGCCGCCATTGCGCGGCCTGCTGCCGCTGATCGCCGGCCTTCTGGCCTGGCAACTTCTCGGCCCGCGCGTGCCGTATTTCCCGCCGCCGCTCGAATGGCTGCGCGCGCTCGACGACCTGCGGCTGTCGGGCAGCCTGTGGCCGGCCATTCTCACTACCATGACCAGTTTCGCCGAGGCTTTGGTGCTGAGCATCGCCATCGGCTCGGCGCTCGGCATCCTGCTCGGCCGCTCGCAGGCCTTCGACCGCATGCTCGGGCCGTCGCTGGAGTTCTGGCGCACCATGCCGGCCGGCGCGCTGGTGCCGGTCGCGGTGCTGATCCTCGGCTATACCGAGCAGATGACGTTGTTCGTCGTGACGCTGACCAGCATCTGGCCGATCCTGCTCAACGTGCGCTCGGCGGCGCGGCGCATCAGCCAGGACCGGCTCGATGCCGCGCGCGTGCTGCACCTGTCGTGGTTCGCGACGCAGCGTAAGATCCTGATTCCCTCGCTGGTCGGCGCCATTCAGCTCGGGACCCAGATCGCCGCGCCGATCGTGCTGATCATCGTACTGTTGGTGGAAATCCTCACCCAAGGCTCCGGCATCGGCCGCGAGATCTCGCTGGCGCAGAGCACGTTCCGCAGTTCGACGGTGTTCGGCCTGGTGATGCTGACCGGCATTCTCGGGCTTGCCGTGAACCTGCTGATCGGCTGGAGCGGCGCGCTGCTGCGCAATTACGAGACCAACGTCTGAAGGAAACGCCATGACGTCCAAAGCCTTCAACGTCGTCGAGGCGACGATCGCCGACATCCACGCCGCCTTCGAAGCCGGCACGCTGACGGCGCGGCAACTGGTCGAGATGTACCTCTCACGCATCGAGGCCTATGACAAGAAGGGCCCCGCCATCAATTCGGTCATCGCGCTGAACGACAAGGCGCTCGATGAGGCTGATAGACTCGACGCCCGCTTCAAGGCGCAGGGCATGGTTGGCCCGCTGCACGGCATTCCGCTGCTGATCAAGGACCAGATAGACGTCGACGGCATGGCGACCACGATGGGCTCGCTGCTGTTCAAGGACTTCCGCCCCGGCCGCGACGCCTTCGTCGTCGGCAAGCTCAAGCAGGCCGGCGCCATCATGCTCGGCAAGGTGACGCTCGGCGAACTCGGCGGCGGCGACACCCACGGCTCGCTGTTCGGCTCGACGCGCAACGTCTATGACCCCGCGCGCACCGCCGGCGGCTCGTCGGGTGGCTCCGGCGCATCCGTGTCGGCGAATTTCTGCGCCGCATCGATCGGGCAGGAGGGCTTCTCCTCGATCCGCCGGCCGTCGATCTGGAACGGCATTGCCGGCATGCGGCCGTCGGTCGGGCTGGTGAGCCGCGGCGGCGTCTATGGCGGCTGGCCGACCACCAACGGCTCGCTCGGGCCGATGGCGCGCAGCGTTGCCGATCTGGCGAAGCTGCTCGACGTCATGGTCGGCTACGACCCGGACGATCCGAGCACCGCTTATGGCGTCGGCCAGACAACGGCGAGTTACAGCGCCTTGCTGAAGAAGAACGGTCTCCGCGGCGCGCGTATCGGCATCCTGCGCGAACCCATCGGCTATGACAGCGAACCGCAATCCGACGACTTCAAGAAGATCGACGATGTCTTCAATAAAGCGGTGGCCGAACTCAAACAGGCCGGCGCCGAAATCGTCGATCCGATCGTCATTCCGGATCTGGTGGCGCTCTTGAAGAAACGGGCGCGCAATCCCGACAACGACGACCAGATGTACGCATTGTACTTCAAGGGCACGAAAGCGCCTTTCGCGACCCGGCAGGAAGCGTTGGCATCGCCGCTGTTCAAGAAGGTCTGGATCAATTCGCAAAAGCGCTGGCTCGACGCGCCCTCCGACGAAAAACAACTCGCCTATCACCGCGCCCGCGAACAACTGCTGACCAACATGCTCAAGGTGATGGCGGACCACCGGCTTGATGCCATCGTGCACAAGGCGGTCGAGCACCAGCCGACCTTGATCAAGGACGGCATCGAGCCGCCCTTCGTCGATCAGAAGGGCGCGCCGCACCTCAACACGTTCCTGACCAATGTACCGTCGGTCGTGGTACCAGCGGGTTACACCACCGACGACCTGCCGGCGGGCATCACCTTCCTCGGCCGGCCCTATTCAGACGCCCGCATGCTCGAGCTAGCCTATGCCTATGAGCAGGCGACGCATCATCGCAAACCGCCGCCGTTGATGCCGTAACGGCGCGGCGAGGCGGCGCGGGCGGCTTGTCAGCCGTGCCGCGAAACGATGATGTTGGCATAGCCGGGCTTGACACGGGCTTCGATGAAGAACGGCTTGCCGTTCTTCACGGCATCGAGGCCCGTCTTCACCGCCTTGCGCAATTCGCTGAGCGTATTCACCGGGCCGATGGCATCGACGCCCTGAGCGCGGGCGATGGCGGCGAGATCGACGGCCGGATCGTCGATACGTTGGCCGACCCAGCGGTTCTCCACCGGCCGGCCGCGCGTCTTGGCGACCGTCTCCTGATGCACCTCGTCGTTGAAGTTCGAACGGTTGTTCGAGACGATGAACAGGCAGGGGATGCTGTAATGCGCCGCGGTCCACAGCGCGGTCGCGCCTTGCAGGAAATCGCCGTCGCCCAGCACGCCGACTACGATGCGGTCGCTGTCGCGCAGCGCCAACGCTGCCCCGATCGTCAGCCCTGGGCCGGCGGCAAGACCTGCGCCGCCGTCATGGCCGAGATAGTCGAGCGGGCCTTCCATCGGATAGTCGGTCGAGGCCCAGCCGATTGTCGTATGCGCCAGCGTGATCGGGTGCTCTTTCTTCAGCTCGGCGAGTAGCGCCTCGATATCATGAGGGACCATTTCACTTTCGGCACCGTCGCTGAAACCGCGCGGCGCCGCTGCGCCGCCTTTGAGCCACGGCGCGCGCGCCTTGCCGACACGCGACTTGATGGCCGGCAGAAGCTGTTCGATGAAGGCATCGGCGTCGGCCATGACATGGCGGTCGGCGGCGACGGGCGCGAAGTGATCCATGCTCCAGCCGTTTTGCAGGATGCTTTCGAGCGACACATGCACGATCTTCGGCGCCAGCCGATGCGTCTG
>JAHCKF010000239.1 GCA_026125925.1 Pseudolabrys sp. | reverse complement strand
ATCCATACGCAAAGCCCCGTCATCGCTGCCGAAGACGACGGCACCAGGTGGCGGCTGCGCACGGCGCAAGGCAGCGTCACCGCGCCCTGGGTGATCGTTGCCACCAATGCTTATACGACGAGGATGTGGCCGCAACTGCGCGCCGAGCTCGTGCATCTGCCGTATTTCAATCTCGCGACCCGGCCGCTGTCCGACAACCTGCGCCGATCCATCCTGCCGGAACGGCAGGGCGCCTGGGACACGAAGGAGATCCTCAGCTCCTTCCGCTTCGATCGCGACGGCCGCTTCATCTTCGGCAGCGTCGGCGCGCTGCGCGGGCCGGGCTTGCCGATCCACCGCAACTGGGGCCGCCGCGCCATGGCGAAGCTGTTTCCCCAGCTCAAGGACGTCGACTTCGAAACCGAATGGTACGGCAAGATCGGCATGACCTCCGACGCCGTGCCGCGCTTCCATCGCCTCGGCCGCAACGTCGTCTCCTTCAGCGGCTATAATGGCCGCGGCATCGCGCCGGGCACGGTGTTCGGCCGCTGCCTCGCGCAACTGGTTTCCGGGCAGATCCGTGATACCGATCTGCCATTGCCCGTGACCGAGCCGCAGGCGGCCCCCTTACGCGCGGCCAAGGAAATCTACTACGAAGTGGGCGCGCAGGTGGCGCATGCCGCCGGCGCCCGCTTCTGATACCCCCATCACCCCAGCAGGGATCGGATACACCGTGACGCAGATTGAGACCGAAGTTCGCACCATTCTCGACCAGCTCGGCGTGAGCCCGGCGCAGACGCAGGGCGGCACGCTCAAGGTGGTGTCGCCGGTCGATGGATCGGTCGTCGCTTCGGTGCCGGAGACGCCGGTGACCGACGTCGCCAAGCTGATCGGTGAAGCGCACGAAGCCTTCCTGCAATGGCGCTCCTTGCCCGCGCCGCGCCGCGGCGAGTTCGTCCGCGTGCTCGGCGAGGAATTGCGCGCCGCCAAGCCCGCGCTCGGCAAGCTCGTCAGCCTCGAGGTCGGCAAGTCGCCGTCGGAAGGCCTCGGCGAAGTGCAGGAGATGATCGACATCTGCGATCTCGCGGTCGGCATGTCGCGGCAACTGTACGGCCTCGTCATCCAGTCGGAGCGCGAGGATCATCGCCTCACCGAGCAGTGGCATCCGGCCGGCGTCGTCGGCGTCATCTCGGCGTTCAACTTCCCCGTGGCCGTGTGGTCGTGGAATGCGGCGCTCGCCTTCGTCTGCGGCGACTCGGTGGTGTGGAAGCCGTCGGAGAAGGCGCCGCTGACGGCGCTGGCAATCGCGGCAATCACGGCACGTGCGGCGGAAAAATTCGACGGCGTGCCGAAGGGCCTGCTGACCATGCTGATCGGCGGCCGCGACGTCGGCGAGGCGCTGGTCGACGATCCGCGCGTGCCGGTCGTCTCCGCCACCGGTTCGACGCGCATGGGCCGTGTCGTCGGCGAGCGCGTGGCGCGCCGCTTCGGCCGCGCCATTCTCGAACTCGGCGGCAATAACGCCTCGATCGTGACGCCGTCGGCCGATCTCGATCTGACCTTGCGCGCGGTGGCCTTCGGCGCCATGGGCACGGCCGGCCAGCGCTGCACCACCATGCGCCGCCTGATCGTGCACGAGAGCGTTTACGACAAGCTCGTGCCGAAGCTGGCCAGCGTCTACAAGTCGATCTCCATCGGCAATCCGATCACCTCGGATGCGCTGGTCGGCCCGCTGATCGACGGCCGCGCCTTTGAGGCGATGCAGGCGGCGCTGGCCGCGGCGAAGAAATCCGGCGGCACCGTGCATGGCGGCGAACGCGTCGATATCAACGGGCCGAAGTCGTTCTACGTGCGGCCGGCGCTGGTCGAGATGCCTTCGCAGACCGACACGGTGTGCGAGGAGACCTTTGCGCCGATTCTCTACGTGCTGAAGTACAAGGACCTCGACGAAGCCATCGCGCTGCATAACGGCGTGCCGCAGGGTCTGTCGTCGTCGATCTTCGGCACGGATATCCGCGAGATCGAGACCTTCCTGTCGGCGCGCGGCTCGGATTGCGGCATCGCCAACGTCAACATGGGTACGTCGGGCGCGGAAATCGGTGGCGCTTTCGGCGGCGAAAAGGAAACCGGTGGCGGCCGCGAGAGCGGCTCGGACGCGTGGAAGGCCTATATGCGCCGGCAGACCAGCGCCGTGAATTACGGCCGCAAGCTGCCGCTGGCCCAGGGCGTCAAGTTCGATATCTGAGGCGTGTGGGGCGTCAGGCGAAACGCCGCGCCGAGAACGGCGTGGCGTCGTAGCCCGGCGAGCGGCCGGCGATCAGGTTCGCCACCAGCTTTCCGGTGGCCGGACCCTGAATCATGCCGACATGGCCGTGACCGAAGGCGTGCATGATGTCAGGCGAGCGCGACGCCGCGCCGATGCAGGGCAGGCCGTCAGGCGTCGAGGGCCGGTGACCGAGCCAGTAGTTGTCCGAGCCGGTTTCGCGCGCGACGGCATCGATCTTTGCGCCGAGTGACGGAAACATCTCGCGCGCATAATTGAGCAGGATCCGCGCGCGCTGCCAATTCGGCGGCGCGTCGGTCGAGGCGAGTTCGACCTGACCGGCGAGGCGGATGCCTTGCGGCGTCCAGATGACTCCCATCTTGCCGTCGGACGGCATCAGGCCGATCGGGATGTCGAAGCCGGGATCGGGAATGACGACGTGATAGCCGCGCTCGGAGATCATCGGTACGTCGTCGCCGGCCTGCCGCGCCAGGTTGCGCGAATGCACCCCGGCGGCGATCACGGCGCGGTCGCAGGGCACGGCGCCGGCATCGGTGATTACCGCCGCCAACCGCCCGCCGTTGAATGAAAAGCCGGTGGCGCGCGCCGCCTTGTGCATGGCGCCGCGCCGCAACGCCAGTTGAAACAGCGCATCGCAATAGGCGCCCGGATCGGTGATCTGGCCGCCGTCCTCCATATGCATGCCGAGCTTGTACACGTGGCCGAGCTCCGGCTGGCGTGCGCGCAGTTCGGCTTCCTCGATCTTGCGGAAGCGGATGCCAAGGCGCTGCCGCAGCCTCCATGTCGTCTGCTCGGCGTCGATCGCGGCCTGATCGCGATACACGAACATCAGGCCGTTGCTGCGGACGAGGTCGGGACGTCCCGCTTCCGCGGCGAGGGCGACGTGGTCTGCCGCCGTGCTCTTGCTCAGCTCGTGGCGCTGCGCCGCGATGGTTTCGATCTGCGCAAAGGTGCGGCCGGCCAGCACGAAGCGGATGAGCCACGGCGCCAGCGCGGGCAGGTGGCGCCAGCGGATGATGAAAGGGCCGTTGGGATCGAGCAGGAAGCCCGGCACCTGCTTCCACAGGCCGGGCGTCGACATCGGCAGCACCGAGCCGGGGTTGAGCCAGGTGCCGTTGCCGTAGGACGCAGCCTGCCGGCCGCCCGGCGCATCCGGCTCGATGATGACGACGTCATGGCCGTCGCGTTGCAGCTCAAGCGCGGTGCAAAGGCCGGCAATGCCGGCCCCGATGACGGCGACGGTCAGCTTCTGGTCACGGGTCACGGCTTGCCTGTCTCGGGTCGCGTGGGAGATGGCTCAGCCATACACCAGGATCAGCGCCCCTGATAGGACGGCGTGCGCACGATCAGCCCGTCGAGCGCCTCGGTCACCTTGATCTGGCACGACAGCCGCGAATTAGCGCGCACGTCGAAGGCGGCGTCGAGCTCGGCGTCTTCGCTGGGCGAGGGCTGGCCGACGCGCTCCATCCAGGCTTCGTCGACATAGACATGGCAGGTCGCGCAGGTGCAGCCGCCGCCGCATTCGGCGACGATGCTGCTGATGTCGTTGCGCAACGCCGTCTCCATCACCGAGGCGCCGAGTTCGGCGGTCACGGTGTGCACGGTGCCGTCATGTTCGATGAAGGTGATCTTGGGCATGGCTCTCGGCTCTTGTTCGTTCTGTTGGGCACCGCGTTACGCGACGCCGAGTTTCTTTTGCAGGCTGGTGGATGACGTTGTGTACTGGAACACCAGCCGCTTTTCCGGATAGACGTAGTGGTGCACGCGCTGCGCGCACAGCGCGCCTTCGTGGAAGCCGGACAGGATCAGCTTGAGCTTGCCTGGATAGGTGTTGATGTCACCGATGGCGAAGATGCCCTGCCGGTTGGTCTCGAAGGTCGAGACGTCGACCTTGATCAGCTCGTCGTCCATATCGAGCTTCCAGTCCGAGATCGGGCCGAGCTTCATGGTCAGGCCGAAGAAGGGCAGCATGGCGTCGCAGGCGACGCGGTCGATCTTGCCGTCCTTGTCCTTGATCTGCGCGGCGGTGAGCTGGCCGTCGGCGCCTTCCAGTTCGCTGACCTGGCCGATCTTCAGGTCCATGGCGCCGGCGGCGACCAGCGCCCGCATCTTGTTGACGCTGTCGGGCGCGCCGCGGAAATCGTCGCGGCGGTGGACCAGCGTCAGCCGCTTCGCGATCGGTTGCAGGTTCAGCGTCCAGTCGAGCGCGGAATCGCCGCCGCCGACGATGACGATGTTCTTGCCGCGGAAGTTTTCCATCTTGCGCACGGCATAGTGCACCGACTTGTCCTCGTAGGGCTCGATGCCCGCGATCGGCGGCCGCTTCGGCTGGAACGAGCCGCCGCCGGCGGCAATGATCACCGCCTTGCATTCGAAGGTTTTGCCGGCCGTCGTGGTGACGCGGTAAAGCGGGTCGCCGATGTTCTCGATGCCGGTCACCATCTCGCTGAGATGGAAAGTCGGGTTGAACGGCTTGATCTGCTGCATCAGGGATTCGGAAAGACCCTGGCCGGTGATCTCGGGAATGCCGGGAATGTCGTAGATCGGCTTCTCCGGATAGAGCTCGGCGCACTGGCCGCCGACCTTGTCGAGGATATCGACGAGATGCGCCTTGATGTCGAGCAGGCCGAGTTCGAACACGGCGAACAGGCCACAGGGCCCGGCGCCGATGATGAGAACATCGGTCTTGATCGTGTCGCTCATGATGTCTCACCCGGCCTTGGCCGGCTCCTTGCTTGGCGTTCTGCTTGGCGCGGCCGGTGCGATCATGCGCATGAGCTCGCTGAGGTTCTGTTCGGGCGAACGGCCCGTGGTGGTGAGCGTCGCGTCGGCTCTCGCGTAAAGCGGCTCGCGGCTGTTGAGAATCGAAATGAGATCGTCCATGGCGCGCGACGAGTTGGCCATCGGTCGCATGTCGCCTTGCGCCATCACGCGCTTCATGTGCTCGTGCGGCTCCGCCCTGATCCAGACGGTGAAGCAGGACGACAGCAGCACTTCCAGCGTGCCCGGCTCGGTGACGATCGAGCCGCCGGTCGCCAGCACGAAACGGTCGTGACGCTTGAGCACGTCTTCCAGCGCCTCGCGCTCGGCGCGGCGGAACGTCTCCTGGCCGAACATGTCGAAGATTTCGCTCAAGGTGGCGCCGGCGCGGCGCTCGACCTCGCGATCGAGTTCGATGAACGGCACGTCCATATGCTCGGCGAGCAGGGCGCCCAGAGTCGATTTGCCGCCGCCGCGCAGGCCGATCAAAGCGATGCGCTGGCGTTGCGCGGGCTCATCGCCCGGCGCGCTGCGGAACCGTTCGGTGAGAATGCGCCGCGCCTCGATGAGATCCTGCGGCGGCAGGCGTTCGAGAAACTGGGTCAGCAGCACGAGATCGAGCGGCGGGTCGCTGCCATCATGGACGAGCTGCGTCACCGGCATGCCGATGGCGCGGGCGATGCGGCGCAAGAGCACGATGGAGCAATTGCCGAGGCCGGCCTCGAGCTGGGCGATGTAGCGCTCCGAC
>JAHCKF010000238.1 GCA_026125925.1 Pseudolabrys sp. | reverse complement strand
AGCGGCCGAGGTCGGTGAGTTCGTAATCGACGCGCGGCGGGATGGTCGGAAATACCGTGCGCGAGACCAGACCGTCGCGCTCGAGGCCGCGCAAGGTCAGCGTCAGCATGCGCTGCGAGATCGAGCCGAGCGCGCGGCGAAGTTCGTTGAAGCGCCTCGGCCCGTCGCCGAGCGTGGAGACGACCAAAACCGTCCACTTATCACCGACCCTGGCGAGTACCTCGCTGACGGCGCGGCAGTCCTCGGCCACATGGAGGTTACCGGGTATCGCGCTTGTGCCTTCTTGAGCCTTCAGAGCAGTCATCTATTTAACCTCAGTTACCAACCGTTACTTAGGCTACTAAATAGAGGGTGCAATGCCAAAACTCAAGCTCGGGGTCATCGTCGGCTCGAATCGCAAGGAATCGATCAATCGGAAGCTCGCCTTGGCTCTGACCAAGCTCGGAAACGAGGCTTTTGAGGCCAAACTGATCCAGATCGACGACCTGCCGATGTATAATCAGGATTTGGAGCAGCCGGTGCCGCCGCCGGTCGCGCGGTTCAAGGCCGACGTCGAAGGCTCCGACGCGCTGCTGTTCGTCACGCCTGAACACAGCCGGTCCATCCCCGCGGTCCTCAAGAATGCCATCGACTGGGGCGCCCGCCCCTGGGGCCAGACGTCGTGGCCGGACAAGCCGGCCGCCGTCACCGGCACCTCCGGCGGCGCCATTTCGACGGCCGTCGTACAACAGCACCTCCGCGCCGTGCTGGGCGACCAGGGCCTGCATCTCATGGGCGGCGAAGCCTATATTTTGTTCAAACCCGAATTAATCAGCGACGACAACACTGTCACAGACGCCAGTGTTCGCGACTTCCTCAAAGCGTTCATCGATAGGTTCGCGGTCTTCGCCGGCAAACTCGCCGCAGCCTGACATCGGCAAAGCGCGGGCGCAGCGCGGTATTTCCGCTGCGCCCCTCCGCCGGCTCGGTCGATGGGGCTGATGGCGATGCGGCCTAAAATACGGCGCTACCGTGTATGATTTAAAACATTTAAAGCATGTGCATAACTTGCCGCTTACGTTACTTTCGTCTTCCTTCGCACGATAAAAATATCCCTGTGGGCCAATGATTTGCCCCGCGGGAGGCCCAGCGCCGTGACTGATCAGCCGATGGCTCTTGGGGCCATCCCGAGGACGCCTGCCGCGCTATTCAAAAAATTAGCGGCTCTGGTCGAGCGCATTGCCGGCCGCGCGGAGCTTCGCTCATGGGCGCAGCCCGTGACTTTTCTCGGCCTCGGCATGTTGGTGATCACTTATGCCGCGCTCGGCTTTCTGATCGTCAGCGATCGACAAGAGGCGACCGCGAACGCCGTCAAGCACGGCAGCAATCTGGTTCGCATCATCGACCAGACTTACGCCCATGTTCTGCAGGGCACGGATTCGACGCTGCTTGTGATGCGCCGCGCCTACTCGCAGGCGCCGTCATCGCTCGATCTCAAGACCTTGTTCGACGCAGCGCAGGGCGATATCGACCATCGTTACATCGTCGCCGATGCGCAGGGCCGCGTGATTGCATCGACGCTCGCGGCCGGCGACGACGCCAGCCTTGTCGGCAAGCACTATCCGGATCCCGATGGCTTCCAGCGCCAGAAGAACGCCAGTCAGGACGAAATGCTCATCGGTCCGCCGCACAGGTTTCGCGCGGCAGGGCCGCTCGATGTCTTTCTCACAAGGCGACTGACCACGGCTGACGGCTCGTTTGCCGGCGTCGTGGCGGCCATTCTCGATTCGAGCGAGCTCACCCGCTTCGGCGCGGAAATCAATCTCGGTCCGCAGGGTACCTTCGGTCTGATCGGATATGACGGCGTGGTTCGCGCCCGCGCCGTCGACGGCAAGGTCGATCTCGGCACCATCGGCAAGAAGTTCGAGGCCGGCACCGGCGTGCTAGGCCACGTACTCACCGCGTCCAGCGGCCATTTCTGGAATACGCCAGGGATGTTCGACGATGTCAGCCGGCTGGTGTCGTTCCGGGTTATCGGTCACTACCCCATGATCGCGACCGTCACCACGGCGGAAGCGGAAATCTTCCGTCACGCCAACAGGCAGGCGCGCATCTATTGGATGATCGCGCTTCTCGGCACGGCCGTGGTTCTCATCGGCATCAAATGGGGCGTGGCCCGCGAACAGAAACTCAATGCCGCCGCCGCGAAGATTCTCGACGCCAGGGACGATCTGCGCAACAGCGAAGCGCGCTATCGCCTTGTCGAAGATGCGGTGAACGAGGGCATCTGGGATTGGAACATCGAAACCGACGTTTGCTATCGGTCGCCAAACTGGAAGCGCATTCTGGGTTACGGCGACGACGACGAGGCGCCGGCCACGATGGCGGCATTGAAGAACCTGATCCATCCGGGCGACCGTGCCTCGGTCGAAGACGCATTGTGGGCGCATCTCGCGCACGCCGCGCCCTACTCCATGGAATTCAGACTGCGTGGCAAAAACGGCGACTACCGCTGGGTCCAGAGCCGCGGAAAGGCGCAACGCGACGCCGGCGGTAAGCCGACGCGCATGCTCGGCACCCTCGCCGATATCTCGGAGCGTAAACAGGCCGAGGCCGCGCTCGAGGAAAATCACGTCAATCTGGCGCGGGCGGAAATGACCGCTAAACTCGGTCATTTCAGATACGTCAAGGACACCGGCGAATATACCTGGTCCGAAGGATTGTATCGCATATTTGGCAAATCGGCCGCGACATTCACTGCGACTTATCAAACGGTGCCCGATTTCATTACGCCGGAAGATCGTCCGATCTTGCTGCAGCATCGCTCGCAGGTCCTATCCGGAGGTGCGCCCTACTCGGTCACCTTACGTGCCAATCGCGAGGACGGGCGGATGATCTTTATCGAGACTTGGCTGGAGGCGACACGCGCCGAGGACGGCACCGTGACTGGAATGTTCGGGTCGGTGAAAGACGTGACCGCGCGCAAGCTCGCCGAGCTCGATCTGAAGGAAAGCCGCGACAACCTCGCCCGCGCCGAGCGGCTGGCACTGCTCGGTCATTTCAAGAGTGGTCTGCAATCGAACACGCTGGTGTGGTCGGAAGGCGTCTATGCGATCTTCGGCTTTTCGCCGGAGTCCTATACGCCGAGCGAACGCGCCTTCGTTCAAATGGTGCTGCCGGACGACCGGCCGGTGCTCAAGCGCGCTGTCGATGAGGTCATTGCCGGCGGCGAAATCCCGAACCTCACCGTGCGGGTGCGCCGCTCCGATGGAGCGATCATCGATCTCGAACTGTGGATCCAGGCGGTTCGTGGCGACGACGGCGCTATTACTGGACTGTTCGGCACCATGCAGGACGTGAGTTTGCGCCGCCGTACCGAGGAACTGCTGGCGCGCGACAATCAGGAACTCGAAGCCCGCGTCAGCGAGCGCACCAACGAGCTGGCGCAGGAAATGCGCCGCCGCGAGGAAGCGCAGATGACGCTCGGCCAGATGCAGAAGATGGAAGCGGTCGGCCAGTTGACCGCCGGCGTCGCCCACGATTTCAACAATCTGCTGTCGGTCATCGGCGGCAGCCTGGAATTCGTCGATCGCTCGGCGGCGCGTGGTCTCACCGCCGATCCGGAGTTGCTCGACGCGGCGCTGCGCGCCACCCGGCGCGGCCGCGAACTGGTGCGGCGGCTGCTCGCCTTCTCGCGACAGACGCCGCTGCGCGCCGAGCCGACGCCGATCGACCAGATGGTGCTCGACACGCTGCGCCTCCTGCAACGCACGCTCGGCGACAACATCGATATTGTCACGCAGCTCAATGCCAAGGGCGCGGTGGTGTCGGTCGATCGCAACCAGCTCGCCAACGCGCTGCTCAACCTGGCGCTCAATGCGCGCGATGCCATGCCCGAAGGCGGCCAGATGACGATCGCAACCGAATGCCGGCCGTGCGATCCGGAGCTGGCGCCGGCGGCGCGCTGGGCGAGCGGCGAGGAAGTACGCATCGTCATCCGCGACACTGGCGCCGGCATGAGCGAGGAGGTGCGCCGCCGCGCCACCGAACCGTTCTTCACCACCAAGGCCGACGGCCTCGGCTCGGGCCTCGGCCTGAGCATGGTGCAGGGCTTCGTCGAACAGTCCGGCGGCCTGCTCGCGATCGACAGCGCACCGGAACAAGGCACGTCGGTGACGATCCGCCTGCCGCGTATTGCCGCGGCGAACGTGCCGGCCGAGCGCGGCGATCCGGCCTTGAGCAATGCCGGGCCGGCGCGCGAGAAGACCGTACTCCTGGTCGAGGACGACGCCGACGTGCGCATCGTCATCACCGCGCAACTGCGCCATCTCGGCTATCGCGTGCAGACCGCCGCCAACGGCATGGAGGCGATCGACTTGATCGCGTCGCCGGCGCATATCGACGTCGTGCTCACCGACATCGTGCTGCCCGGCGGGCTCGATGGCGTATCGCTGGTCAAGGAGGCGATGGCGGCGCGCCCGCGCATCGCCGTTCTGTGCATGTCCGGCTACGAGCCGTCGCAGAAGCACCGCAAGTGGCTCGGCCTGCAGAACATCGGCTTCCTCGAGAAGCCGTTTCACACGCAGAGTCTCGCCCAGGCGCTCGAGGCGGCGCTCGTCAGCTAATGCTCGATCGCCGGCGGCGTGCCGGGGCCGCGCAGCGGCCGCTCTTCCAGGACGATCAGGAAGACGAGGCCGAGCAGCAGCACCAGCGCGCAGGCGATGAACACCAGGCGGAAGGCGTAAGCGAGCTGCGGCGCCGAGGCCGAGCGCGCCAGCATTTCCATCTCCATGCCGGCCGAGCCGCCCAAGCCGCCGAGCACGATGGCGCCGAGGATCGCCACCACCAGCGACGAGAACAGCGCGCGGAAGAAATTGGCGGCGCCGGTGGCGACGCCCATCTGCGAGCGCTCGACCGCATTCTGCATGCACACCGTCGAGATCGGAAACACCGTGCCGATGCTCAGGCCGACGACGGTCTGCAACAGGATGATCAGCGGCAGCGGCAGCCCGTCCGGTGAGATGGCGAGCGGGATCAGCGCCGCGATGCCGAACGAGGTGCCGACCATCGGAATGCGCTTGTAGCGCTCGACGCGCACCAGGGCCCGCCCGGTCAAGGTGGCGCCGACCACCACCGCCGTCATCATCGGGATGAGGCCGAGGCCGGATTGCGTCGCGGAGAGATGCAGCACCACTTCGAAATACAGCGGCACGAAAATGGTCATGCCGATCAAAGTCGCCATGTTGCAGGCGCCGGCCAGCGCCGCGGCGCGCACCACCTTGTTGCCGAGCACGGCGAGCGGCAGGAACGGCTCGGCCGCCGTGCGCAGCCGCCAGGCGAAGGCGAGCCACAGCAGGAGCGACAAGGCGAACAGCCCGACGATCTGACCCGACAGCCACGGATAAAGCCGCCCGCCCCACGACAGCGCCAGCAGCAGCGCCACCGACGCCAGCATCATCAGCACCGCGCCGACGACGTCGAGCTTATGCTCGCGCTTGTGGAACGGCACCAGCTTCAACACGCGCCAGCACATGCCGAGCGCCAGCGCGCCGAGCGGCAGGTTGATCCAGAAGATCAGCGACCAGTCGAGATGCTCGGTAAGGAAGCCGCCGAGCACCGGGCCGCCGACCGACGACAGCGCGAACACCGCGCCGATATAGCCCTGATAGCGGCCGCGTTCGCGTGGGCTGACGATGTCGGCGATGATGGTCTGCGCCAGCGCGATGAGGCCGCCGCCGCCGAGGCCCTGCACGCCGCGCGCGATGATCAGCGCCATCATGCTGGGCGCCAGCGCGCAGGCGATCGAGCCGATGACGAACATGGCGATGGCGCCGAGCATCACCATGCGGCGGCCGTGAATGTCGGACAATTTGCC
>JAHCKF010000237.1 GCA_026125925.1 Pseudolabrys sp. | reverse complement strand
GCCATGATCTGCACCTTCGAGTGCACATTCTGCCGCGACTGCGTCGAGACGCGGCTTGGCGGCGTCTGCCCGAACTGCGGCGGCAATCTCGAGCGCCGTCCGGTGCGCCCGGCCGGCAAGCTCGGCAAATACCCGCCGCAGACCGAACGGGTGTTCAAGCCGCAAGGCTGCGGCCAGGCGGCTTAGGCAAGCGCCTACGGCCTTACGTCAAGCCGCTCCGTCAATGAGGTCATCGCCCGCGAAAGCGGGCGATCCAGTATTCGCAAGCCCTTCCGCGATTACTGGATGCCCCGCTTTCGCGGGGCATGACAGTGCCGGACGATCGCCGTCCAACTCAACTCGGCTTAAAACCCCTTCACGACTTCCTGCGTGTGCTCCACCTCCGGCGGCGAAGCGAAGCAGTGGCCGACCAGCTTGCGCCATTCCTGGAAGTCCGGCGAGCCGCGGAAATCGACGGTATGGTTCTCCAGCGTCGCCCATTTGACGAACAGCCGGTAGCGCTGCGGCTTCTCCACCGAGCGCTCGACCCGCATCGCCTCGCAACCCTTGGCGCGTTTGAACAGGGGCGCGGCTTTCGTGACGCCGGATTCGAACTCGGCTTCCATGCCGGGCTTGATCTCGATCTGGGCGATTTCAGTGACTGACATCTTTATTCCCTATTTCATAAGACTGAACGCGCGCGGCAGCCAGGCATAGGATTCCGGCACGTAGGTGACGAAGAACAGCACCACCATCATGCAGGCGAGCAGCGGCAGCAACGGCGGCAGCAGCTTGTCCATCGATATCTTGCCGACTTTCAGGGCGACGAACAATGCCGTGCCGACCGGCGGGGTGGTCAGTCCGAAGGACAGGTTGATCACCATGATCAGGCCGAGATGGACGAGGTCGATGCCGAACTTGGCGGCCAGCGGCATCAGCATCGGCACCAGCATGATGAGCGCCGGCGTCATGTCGATGAACATGCCGACGATCAACAGGAAGACGTTGAGCAGCAGCAGGAACGTCCATTTCGACTGGATCAGGTTGAAGAAGTTATCGGCCAGCAGGGTCGGCAGGTTTTCGTAAGTGAGGATCCATGAGAACACCGAGCAGGTGGCGATCAGCAGCATCACCACGGCGTTGGTGAGGCAGCATTCCCACATGATCTCGGGCAATTCGGAAATCTTGATTTCCTTGTAGACGAACACGGTCAGGATCAGCGCATAGACGGCCGCGGCGGCGCCGGCTTCGGTGGCGGTGAAGATGCCGGAGATGATGCCGCCCAGAATGATGACCATGGTGAACACGCCGGCCATGCCGTCGATCACGCGAATGATCTTGTTGCGCAGCGGAATCACCGGAAGCTGCTTCTGGTGATACAGCTTGCCGTGCACGAACGACGCCACCATCAGCGAGGCGCCGATCAGAATTCCGGGAATGACGCCGGCGAGGAACAGCGCGGCGATCGACACGTTGCCGGCGACATGGGCGAACACGATCATGCCGATCGACGGCGGGATGATCGGGCCCATGGTCGCCGCCATCAGCACGATGGCGGTGGCGAAACGGCGGGAGTAGCCGTCCTTCTCCATGGCCGGGATCATCATGGCGCCGATCGAGGACACTTCCGCGACCGCCGAGCCGGTGACGCCGCCGAAGAACATCGAGGCGACGCAGACGATCTGCGCCAGCGAGCCGGGCAGCCAGCCGACCAGCACTTCGGCCATCAGTACCAGGCGCCGGGCGATGCCGCCGCGCGCCATCAGCACGCCGGCGAACACGAAGAAGATCACCGCCAGCAGCGGGAAGGTGTTGATGGCGGTCAGCATGCGCTGCACGATCGTGGCGTTGTCGACGCCCGGCAGCAGGAAAGTGGCGACGACCGAGGCGACGCCGACCGCGAACGAGATCGGCAGGCCGACGACGACGAGGACCAGGAAGGCGAGACCGAGAATGACGAGGGTCATGGCTGCTGCTCCATGCCCACGGTCTCGACCGAGGAACCGGCGAGCGCGCCGCCGCCGGTGCTGCGCAGTTCGTCGATCATCACCTTGAGCGAGAACAGCATGATCAGGAAGCCGGAGACCGGCATCGCCGGGTAATACCAGTAGTTGGTGTAGGGGATGGTCTCCATCAGGTCTGAGCCGAAATCCTGCACGAAAGTGATGCCGTAGCGGAACACGACCCAGCCGAAGCCGAAGATGAGCAGGCTGAGGACGGCGCCGAGCATCTTGCGCGCGCCCTTCGGCAGCGCATTGAACAGCACGTCGAAGCCGACATGCTCGCGGCGTAGCACGCAGCTCGCAGCGGCGAGAAACGAGATCCAGATCAACAGATAGCGCGGCACCTCTTCGGTCCACGACACCGCCTGGCCGAAGCCGTAGCGGAACACGATCGCGGCGACGACGATGATGAACAGGGCGGTCGCCAGCACGATGCAGACCAGGCGCACCAGGGCGGCGACGAGCGCGATGAGGCGGTCGAACAGATGATAGAACGTGTCCACGGATTCCCCCGAACGAGAAGGGCGGCGGTTGTCCGCCGCCCTTGAGGTGATGGCCGCTGCGCGACGATCAGAAGTTCTTCTGGCTATCGAGGATGAAGGCGACGGTCTTTTCGACGCCGAGGCGCTTGGCTTCTTCCTGCACCATCGGGCCGACCGCCTTGACGAAAGGCGCCTTGTCCACGGTGTTGATGGCCTTGAACTTGCCCTTGAGCTCGGCAAGGTCCTTCACTTCCGAAACGTGCCAGGCGCCGCGCATATAGGCCTGGGCGCGGGCGCCGGCTTCGGCGACGGCCTTCTGCTGATCCGGCTTGAGCTGGTTCCACAGCTTCATCGACATGATCATGACGTCCGGGATGCGCATGTGTTCGTCGAGGGTGTAGTACTTCGACACCTCGTAGAACTTCTTGGCGACGACCGACGGGTGATTGTTCTCGGCGCCGTCAACCACGCCGGTCTGCAGCGCGGTGTAGAGCTCCGACCACGCCACCGGCACGCCGGTCGCGCCCAGCGCCTTCATGGTGTTGACCATAACCGGCGAGGCCATGACGCGGATCTTGGCGCCCTTGAGATCGTCCGGGGTCTTCACTTCCTTGTCGGTGAAGAAGTTGCGCGCTCCCGAGTCGATATAGCCGAGCACCTTGATGCCCTTGGCTTCCAGCGGCTTGGCCAGTTCGGCGGCTTCCGGCTGCGCCAGGAACCACCAGAAGTGACTGGCATTCTTGAACAGGAACGGCAGCGAATACATGTCCATCGCCGGCACGACCTGGTTGAGGTTCGAAGCCGAGACGGTGGTGAAGCCGATGGTGCCGTTGCGGATGCTCTGCACGTTGGCGACGGCGTCGCCGAGCTGGGTGTTGTGATAGACTTCGATCTTGATCGCGCCCTTCGTCAGAAGGCCGACTTCCTCGGCGAAGTACTCTTCGGTGTAGCTCGCGGGGTGATCGTTGGGTTGGATGCCGGAATACTTGGTGACGATCTGCTGGGCATGGGCGGCGGTCGTCGCGAAGACCGCGGCCGCGGCCAGAACGGCTAGCCTGTTCATATTCTCCTCCCTGTATGATGTATGACGACTTATTATTGCCGCAGCCTAAGGGCGACTGCGTCAATTTGTCAAACGGGCCAAAAGGCGGATGACGCGCGGGCCGGCCGGCGTTTGCGCACTTACAGGGCGCGAATTCGGCGCAACGCCCAAAAGCTTATCGCGCCCGCGGCAAAGGCGACGAGCAGCGCCAGCCACGTGCCGCCATCGGTGTTTTGAAACGGCATGTCCTTGGTATTCATGCCGAAGAAGCCTGTAACTAAAGTCGGAGGCAGCAGGCAGGCCGTCAGGATCGACAACGTAAAAAGCCGCTTGTTGGTGATGGCGCTCACCTTGGCGGCGGCCTCGTCGAGCAGCAGGCGGGCGCGCTCGTAGGTCGAACCGATCTCGTGGTCGATGGCCTCGAGCTTGTGCGCGAGCGCGCCAATCGACTCGGCTGCCGCCTTGTTGTGGACGGCCAGTCTCGGCTCGAGCCGGGCGAACATGGCCTTGAGCTGGGCCAGTTGCCGGTGCACCCGCGCCGCCTGCAGGCGCACCTTGCCGACGCGCCGCTGTTCGTCGGCCGGCTCGTCCTGCATGACGTTTTCCTCGATGACATCGAGTTCGCCGCCGAGGCGTTCGCCCATCTGCGCGATGGCATCGGCGAAGTGATCGATGATGGCGTCGAGGAACGACACCACGGTCGGGAAGCGCTTGCCGCTGTCGATCGCGCGGCGGGTGTGCTCGACCGAATGTACCGGCTGCTGCCGCGCCGTGATCATCATCCGCTCGGTCATCACGAAGCGCAGGCGCACCAGTTCGTCGCCGGTCTCGACGAAGCCCTGCTGCAAATCCGGCACGACGCCGACCACCTCATCGCCGAGCACGTCGAGCCGCAGATGCTTTTCCGGCCCGGCGAGCACTTCGCGGGCCATCTCCGAGATCGGCGCGTATTGCGCGATCCAGCCGCGACAGCGGGTGTCGGCGAGCGCCAGATGCACCCAGATCCAACCGCCGGCTTCCTCGCGCAATGCGTCGTCGACCTTGTCGTTGTCGATGCGGGCGGCGGTGCCATCGGCGGCGAAACGAAAGGCCCAGACGATGCCGGTCGCGGGGTGGCCGGTGGCAAGATCGATGGCGTGGGTGCGCGGGGAGGGCATGCGTCATCCTCACGCGCGTCATGTGACAGTGCGATGACGCTCCGTGGTATCCCGGGCCGACAGCTCAGCCTTGCCGCGCAGACAGGCGGGGCACAGGCAATCAGCCGCGCTGGCGGCATCGGGCATCGGCAGGCGATATGGCTCCGCCGCGCACCAGCATCCGGCGTCACCGCTACAGGTGAAGGGGGCGCCGCACTCGGCGCAGATCAGGGCGCGCGGTACGGAGGCCGTCATCACTGCGGCTCGCCGGCGCCGATATAGCCGCCGATCTTCCAGGCGCCGCCCTGCTTGACGTAACAGAGTTGATCGTTGCCGAAGGGCGCCAGGGAATCGACGGTGACATAGCCGGCCTTGCCGTTCGGCATCAGCACACGGAGATAGGCGGGGTTGGTGACGCGTTCCTCCGGCATGACGCGCACGAAGGCGAGGCCGAGCTTGCCGACCACCGGCGCACTCGCCTGCGCCATCGCGTGTACCTCGATGGCCGCGGACGTCGGGTAGCCCCATTCCGAGGCCTCGGATTGGGTATCCTTGAGCAGCGCCTCGAAGGCACGGGCGTCGTAGCGGGGGTCGGCCGGTGCACAGACCGCGGTCTTGCGGCTTTGCGACGGGGCGAGGCTCGGATCGTCGGCGAAAGCGCCGAGGATGTCCCAGCCGACGGCGTCCTTGCTGGTGAGGCCGAGCGCGGCGGTGAGCACGTCGAGGCCCGCTTTGCCCTTGCCGGCGTCGCCCTTGTCGCGATCCCAGAAGAAGCCCTGGGCCACGGTGAGCGATGCCAGCGCGGCGCGGTCGCGTTTCTTGACCGCCTCGCCGATCTTGTCGCGCAGCGCATTGAGATCGGCATCGTTCGTCTCGGCCGGCGGCGACACCATGACCGGCTTGTAGGGTTTGGCCGGGGCGGCCGCCGGTGGCTGCTGCGCCTGGGCGACGGCCACAGCAGCGCTTACGGCGAAGGCGGCGGCAAGCAAGAGGTGGCGACAGCGCATGACATTTTCCGAACTTGACGGATGGAGGAGACTAACATGGCGGCCGGATCATGGCGCGCCCGAAAGGAGTGCTCGCGGCGATCCGGCCTGATACGCCATATTTATTCCGCGGGACGGCAACCTGGAACAGGGTCCAGGCGTTGCGCTTTCCTGCTTCTTCGTGCCAAGCCCTGCGCCGGCGACCTTTCGCAACCAGAGACATCCATGCC
>JAHCKF010000236.1 GCA_026125925.1 Pseudolabrys sp. | reverse complement strand
GACCTCGTTCATGGCGTTTCCCTCGCAGCGACTCTTGGCGGTCGCTGCAGGTCTCAAGCGAACCAAGGCCGGGCCTCGGCGTCAAACAAAAAATCAGTAACGCAAAGTTGGGCAAGTAATGTGGGCAGAAGGCCGAGGTGAAAATAATGACTACAAATCAGATAGATATGTTTGCCGCTTTGGCAGGAAAAATTTTTGCGCCCAATCGGCCGTCGTCTGCCCACTCAATTTTGAGCGAGAGTGGGCAACGGTGGGCATCGTCAAAATCGGCAAAAAAGAAAAGGCGGACGCCGATGGCGCCCGCCTCCGATGTCGTCGACCGGTGGTCCGCCGCGTCAGATCTCGAAGAACACCGTTTCCTTGTCGCCCTGCATGTGCACCTCGAAGCGGTACACCGGCGGCTCGCCGCTCTGCTTCTGGGCGATCAGCGTGCCGCGGCGATCGGTCGGCACCAGATTGAGCACGGTATCGGTGGCGTTCGCGGCTTCGTCGGAGAAATACAGCCGCGTGTAGACCTGCCGCAGCATGCCGCGCGAGAAGATGGCGACGACGATGTGCGGCGCCTGGGGCTTGCCGCCGGGGCCCGGCACCGCGCCCGGCTTGATCGTGTCGAAAGCGAAGACGCCGGCCTTGTCGGTCGCAGAGCGGCCGAAGCCCTTGAACTGGCTGTTGGGCAGCGCGCGGTTGTCGGCCGGGCTGGCGTAGCGGCCCTGCGCGTCGGCCTGCCAGATCTCGATCATGCAATCGTTGATCGGCTTGTCGTCGCCGTCGAACACGGTGCCTTCGATGCGGATACGGCTGCCGGAAACGTCCGGCGTGACGAGGTTCGACTCGACCGAGTTCTTCCACGAATAGGTGCCGTTCGGATCCCACTCGCAACGCCCCACCGGCGTGAGGCCATAGGCGAAGAACGGACCGACGGTCTGCGACGGCGTGATTTCGGACATGGTTGTTACCTGCCTAATTTTTTCTCCGTCATGCCCGGCTTTAGGCCGGGCATCCAAGTCTTGCTTTCGTAAGAAGACGTGGATGGCCGGAACAAGTCCGGCCATGACGACGGATAGGTTAGTGGTGGTCGTCGTTGTCGAGCGGGGTAGCCTCGCGGCCGCGCAGCACGATGTCGAATTTGAAGGCCAGCGCCCAGTCCGGCACGGTGTTCTCGAGATCGAAGCTCGCGACCATGCGGTTGCGCGCCTTTTCGTCGGTCACCGAATTGAAGATCGGATCGAACGGGAACAGGTAATCGCCCGGGAAATACATCTGCGTCACGAGGCGCGACACGAAAGAGTGGCCGAACACCGAGAAGTGGATGTGGTTGGGACGCCAGGCGTTGGGGTGATTGCCCCACGGATAAGCGCCCGGCTTCACGGTGATGAATTTGTACGCGCCGTTGTCGTCGGTGATCGTGCGGCCCGCGCCGGTGAAGTTCGGATCGAGCGGCGCCGGATGTTGATCGACATTGTGGACGTAGCGGCCGCAGGCATTGGCCTGCCACAGCTCGACCAGCGCGTTCTTGATCGGCCGGCGGTCTTCGTCGAGCACCTGGCCGTGCACGATGATGCGCTCGCCGAGCGGCTCACCCTTGTGCTGCCGGGTCAGGTCGTTGTCGCCTTGCTGCACGGCATTGTGGCCGTAAACCGGACCGGTCAATTCCGACAAAGTATGCGGAATGATCATCAGCGGCTTGGTCGGCGAGCGCTTGATGGTACTCTTGTATCCCGGCGTCAGATGCTTCGGGAAATTCTCGAGGCTCTTGGTCGGATAGATCAGCGACACGGTGTTATTCCTTTTTCGCTTCAGGCGATCCGTTCGAGCGCCAGCGAGACGCCCTGACCGACACCGACGCACATCGTCGCGAGCGCCAGCTTGCCAGACCTTTGTTCCAGCGCATGGGTCGCTGTCAATGCCAGCCGCGCACCCGACATGCCGAGCGGATGGCCGAGCGCGATGGCGCCGCCATTGGGATTCACATGTTCGGCGTCGTCCGGCAGGCCAAGCTGGCGCAAGACCGCGAGTGATTGCGAGGCAAAGGCCTCGTTCAACTCGATCACGTCGTACTGGCTGATCTTGTGCCCGAGCCGCGCCAGCAATTTCTGCGTGGACGGTACGGGGCCGATGCCCATCACCCGCGGTGGGACGGCGGCCGAAGCCATGCCGAGCACGCGCGCGCGCGGCGTCAGACCATGCGCCTTCACTGCGGCTTCCGACGCGAGGATCAGCGCCGCGGCGCCGTCATTGACGCCGGAGGCATTGCCGGCGGTCACGGTGCCCGGATTGCGGAACGGCGTCTTCAATTTGGTGAGTTGTTCGAGCGTGGTGTCGGGACGCGGATGCTCGTCCTTGTCCACCTTCACCACCTCGCCCTTGCGGCCGGCGATCTCGACCGGAACGATCTCCTGCGCGAAGAAGCCGGAGGCGATCGCCTTGCCGGCCTTCTGCTGCGAGCGCAGCGCGAACAGGTCCTGATCGGCGCGCGACACCTGATAATCCTCGGCGACATTCTCGCCGGTTTCCGGCATGGAATCGACGCCGTACTGCGCCTTCATCAGCGGATTGATGAAGCGCCAGCCGATCGTGGTGTCGTAAATCTCCGCCGAACGCGAGAAGGCTTCGGTGGCCTTGCCTTGCACGAAAGGCGCGCGCGTCATCGACTCGACGCCGCCGGCAATGGCGAATTCCATTTCGCCGGCGCGGATGGCGCGGGCGACGTCGCCCACCGCGTTGAGACCTGAGGCACACAGGCGGTTCACCGTGATGCCCGGCACCGACACGGGCAGACCGGACAGCAAGGCTGCCATGCGCGCGACGTTGCGGTTGTCTTCGCCGGCCTGGTTGGCACAGCCGAAGATCACTTCCTCGAGCTTCTCCCAATCCGCCTTCGGATTGCGCGCCATCAGCGCTTTCAGCGGCACGGCGGCGAGATCGTCGGTTCGCACCTTGGCGAGCGAGCCGCCGTAGCGGCCGATCGGCGTGCGCACGGCGTCGCAAATGAAAACGTCACGGATCTTGTCGGTCATCAGAAATTTCCTTGCACGGCCGTCAGACGATATTGAGTTCGCGCCGGGTTTCGAGCGGCCCGTATTTACGGCTCGCCCGGGACAGGGTCAAATGGCCCACCTCTTTGCAACATGTGGGAGCGTGAGCCGTTGACCGCCATCCTGAGCGACAAGCCGATCTTCTCGATCCATGCCGAACTGGCCGGCATCCTCGATCTCGGCGCCACGCCCTACGGCCATCGCCGCATCATCGACATCCTTGGCGGAACCGTGAGCGGCGAGAAACTGAACGGCCGTGTGCTGCCCGGCGGCGCCGACTGGCAGTTCATCCGCGCCGACGGCGCTGCCGACATTCAGGCGCGCTACACCATCGAAAGCGAGGCCGGCGCGCGCATCCTGGTGTCGAGTGAGGGCCTGCGGCATGGGCCGAAGGAAGTCCTGGAACGCGTCATGCGCGGCGAGACGGTCGATCCGGCGCTGTATTATTTCCGCACGGTGATGCGGTTCGAGACCTCGGACCCGGCGATGGCCTGGATGAACCGCATCCTCGCCATCGCCCGCGGCCAGCGCGAGGCCCGCGCCGTGCGGCTCGACGTGTTCGAGGTCCTTTAGGACGGCGCGCCTTCCTTCTCTCGGGCCAGGCATTCCGCCAGACAGAGGCCGCTGCCCCCCAGTCCATGCTGCAACTGCGAAGGGACTACTACCCTACCACTGTCTTATTGTTGTCCTAGACAACAATATTGACCGGACGGCTCCGGCCTGACAGCATTGGCGCGGCGGCGAGAGCAACAACAGCGCCGCCTCGAAATCATCCCGCGGGAGGGACCCCATGCAGAAAGCGATCCAGATCGCCGCAGTGCTGACGGCGCTGGCCGTCACCCCGGCTTTGGCCGAACAGAACGGCACGCTCCGTGTCGGCGTCATGAACGACATGTCGAGCGTCTATTCCGACTTCCAGGGGCCGGGCTCCGTGCTCGCGGCCCAGATGGCGGTCGAGGACTTCAACAAGACGTCCAAGCGAAAAGTCGAAGTGATTTCAGCGGATCACCAGAACAAGCCAGATGTCGGGGCCGCCATCGCCCGCCGCTGGTTCGATGCCGAAGGCGTCGACATGGCGATCGATCTGCCGAACTCCGCGGTCGCGCTCGCGGTGTCCGACATCGGCAAGGAAAAGAACAAGGTGGTGATCGGCTCCGGCGCCGGCACCGCGGCGCTGACCGGCGCCAAATGCTCGCCGAACTTTGTGCACTGGACCTACGACACCTGGGCTTTCGGTCACGGCACCGCCAAGGGCGTGCTGGCGCAGGGGGCGAAGACCTTCTTCTTCATCACCGCCGACTACGCCTTCGGTCATGACCTCGAAAAGCAGGCGAGCGACGAGATCAACGCCTCGGGCGGCAAGATCCTCGGCGCCGTGCGCCTGCCGCTCGGCACCAACGACTTCTCCTCGGCGCTCTTGCAGGCGCAGGCCTCTAAGGCCGACGTGATCCTGCTCGCCAACGCGGGCGGCGACACCGTCAACACCATCAAGCAGGCCGCCGACTTCAAGGTCACCGACAAGCAGAAACTGGTGGCACTGATCTTCGATCTGCAGAGCGTGCCGGCGATCGGGCTTGGCACCGCGCAGGGCCTGCAGGCGATCAATGCCTGGTACTGGGACGAAAATGACGGCACGCGCGATTTCGCCAAGCGCTATGCCGCGCGGCACCCAAAGAAGATGTACCCGAATCACATGCAGGCGGGCGTCTACTCGGCGACCCTCGCCTATCTCAAGGCAGTCGACAAAGTCGGTTCGCCGGCGGACGGCAAGGCCGTGGTCGACGCCATGAAAGCGACGCCGTCGAACGATCCGGTGTACGGCAAGGTCGAGATCCGTCCCGATGGCCGGGCCATCCATCCGCTGTATCTGCTGCAAGTGAAGTCGCCTGCGGAATCGAAGAGCGAATGGGATGTGTTCAAGATCGCCGGCACGATCCCGGCCGACAAGGCGTTCCGCCCGCTCAGCGAAGGCGGCTGCCCGCTGGTGAAGTCGAACTGATCGCGGCTGTCGCCGCACCCGTCACATGCCGTCGCCCAATGATCGATCAAGGGCGGCGGCATCCTGACTTTCAAGGAGCTTCCCGCGTGAGCAAGAGAGAGCCGTTTGCCGGATTGCCGCCGTCGCTTGCCGCCGAGCAGCGCGGGCCGGTTGCTATCCTCAAACTCAATCGCCCGCACAAGCGCAACGCGATCGACGACGATACCGTCATCGGCATCGACGACTTCTTCTCGCGTCTGCCGGCCGACGTGCGCGCCGTCGTCATCGGCGGCGAAGGCGAGCATTTCTGCGCCGGCCTCGACTTGTCTGAATTGCAGGAGCGCGACATCCGTGAAGGCATCGCGCATTCGTCGCTTTGGCATCGCGCCTTCGAGAAGATCCAGTTCGGCAAGGTGCCGGTCGTCGCCGCACTGCATGGCGCCGTGATCGGCGGCGGTCTCGAACTCGCCGCATCGGCGCATATCCGTGTCGCCGAACGCTCGGTCTATTACGGCCTGCCGGAAGGCAGCCGCGGCATCTATGTCGGCGGCGGCGGATCGGTGCGCGTGCCGCGCCTGATCGGCGTCGCGCGGATGATGGACATGATGCTGACCGGCCGCACCTATTCGGCGGAAGACGGCCAGACCATGGGCCTGTCGACCTACCTCGTCGAGCCGGGCGAAGGGCTGGGGAAGGCGGTGCAGTTGGCCGAACGCATCGCACAGAACACACATCTCACCAATTTCGCCATCACGCACGCGCTGCCGCGCATCGCCGAAGCGGCGCCCGCCACCGGCTTCGCCATGGAATCGCTGATGTCGTCGATCGCGCAAGCCGATCCGGAAGCGAAGAACCG
>JAHCKF010000235.1 GCA_026125925.1 Pseudolabrys sp. | reverse complement strand
GCGCGATGGCGTGATCCGCGACGAGATGACCGTGCGCGTCGAGGTCAGCCGCGACGCCAATGCCGTCGATGGCCTCAAGGAGATACTCGAAAAGCGCCTGCAGGGCGATCTTGGCGTCAAGGTCGCCGTCGACCTGGTGCGCGACGGCGCGCTGGCGGAAGCGGCCAATCTCGGACGCGAGGGAAAGCCGAAGCGGCTGCTCGATCTGCGCAATCAGAAACAGAACTGAAACACGGCGAGGTTCAGGTGAGAGTATTCGACTGCCATTCGCATTGGAGCACCAAGCGGGGCTACGTCTTCCAGACGGAAGAAGAATTGCGCAACCAGAAGACCATCTGGGGCACCGTTCCTGAATTCCAGACCGAACAGGAGTTCATGGACACGCTTCGGCGCAACAAGGTCCGCGCCATGCTCGATCTGGCGACGACCATTCTCTATCCGATGACGATGGACCAGATCCGCGCCGAGCACGACTACACCTTCGAGGTACAGCGCGCCAACCGCGACGTCATCTTCGGCCACTGGCTGTCGCTCAATCCGCGGCTCGGCAAGGACGCCTTGCGCGAATACGAACGCGCGGTGGCGGCGAAGGCCGGTTTCATCGGCTTCGGCATCATCGGCCAGATCAAGGACGGGTTACCGCCGAGCGATCCGATCTGGGACCCGTTCTACAAGCTGTCGATCGATGCCGGCATTCCGGTGCTCATTCACACCGGCCTCACCGGCATCGGGCAGGGGCTGCCGGGCGGCAGGGGCATCATCCTCGACCACGGTCACCCGCGGCACATCGACGCCGTCGCGGCGAAATATCCGGAGCTGAAGATCCTGGCCGGACGCCCAGCCTATCCGTGGCAGGACGAGATGATCGCCATCATGCTTCACAAGGGCAACATTCACTATGAGCTGCACGGCTGGTCGCCAAAGACTCTCTCGCCAGCGCTCAAGCGTGAGATCGGCGGCCGCCTTCAAGATCGCATCATGTTCGGGTGCGACTACCCGGTCCTCAAATACGAGATGATGATCGAGCGCTGGCGGGGGCTGGGCTACAGCGAAGAAGTTCTCGAGAAGATTCTGCACAAGAACGCGGAAGCCTATTTCCCGGGAGCCAATCAGAAATCTCAAGCGAAGTAACCGCACCAAGTCTGCATGCATAGGCAGACGTGCAGCAAAAGGGGGAGTCAATGTCCAAGACAAGGCGTGCCACGCTGAATCTGTTCGCGCTCGCAGTCGGTACGGCGCTCGTGGCGGGAGGCGGTCAGGCTTCCGCACAAGACAAGCCGATCGTGCTGCGCGGCGTCGTGCCGTATCAGACGCAAAACTATCTGTCGCAGCCGCTCTACATCCTCAAGAAGATGGTCGAGGAGCGCACCGGCGGCAAGATCAAGATCGACATCCTCGGCTCCGAGGAAGTCGTGCCGGCGCTGCAGCAGTTCGACGCTGTGCGCAACGGTGTCATCGACATCGCGCTCGGCATCGCCTCGTACTACAACAACACGATCCCCGAAGCGATCGGCATTCAGTACAACAAGGACTTCCTGCCCGCCGATCTGCGCAAGAACGGCTATCACGACCTCATGCGCGAAGTGCACATGAAGAAGGGCAACGTGGTCTATTTGGCGAGCGCCAGCGGCAATCCGGGCCGCGCCTTCCGTCTCTACGTCAAGAAGAACCTCGACAAGCCCGATCTGAGCGGCATGAAGATCCGCGTGTCGCCGGTCTACACCTCGATCGTCAAGGGCCTGAACGGCACCCCCGTGGCGATGCCGCCGGCAGACGTCTATTCCGCGCTCGAGCGCGGCGTGGTCGATGGCCTCGGCTGGACCTATGCCGGCACCCTCGACTACGGCTTTCCCGAGGTCGCGAAATACGTGATCGATCATCCGTTCTATTCGATCAACTCGACGATCATTCTGAGCAAGGCCGCCTGGGACAAGATCCCGCAAGATCAGCGCGCCCAGCTCGACCAGATTGCGGCCGATTTCGAAGTGGCCGTGGCGAAATACTATGAGGACTACTGCAAGGATGAGGACGCCCGCCTGAAGGCGAAGGGCGTGTCGTTCATCAAGTTCTCGCCGGAGGGCGTCGCCAAGTTCGAAAGCGCCGCCTATGACGCCGGCTGGGCCGAGTTTCTCGCCAAGAATCCGACCGATGGCGAGAAGATCAAGAAGCTCCTGACCAAGTAGACTGGGCGCGGCGCCGAATCGAACGATCCGGCGCCGCTCCGCCACCGAGGCTCCTATGGCCCGTTTCTACGACAAAGTGGTCGATGTGCTGGCGCAGGTTGCGGTGCTGCTGCTGTTGGCGATCATGATCGGAATCGGCCTCGATGTTGCCGCCCGCTATCTGTTCAATCAGCCGATCGGTTGGATGCAGGAGTTCGTCCAGCACAGCCTGCTCTACATCCTCTTTCTCGGCATGCCGTGGTTGACGCGCGAAGGCGGCCACGTCTCGATCGACATGCTTGTCGATGCGTTACCGATCGCCGGCCGGCGCGTGCTGATCGGTTCGGGTTTGCTGGTCGCCGGTTTGACCTCTGGTTTCCTCGCCTCCTGGGCCGGGATTTCGACGGTCGACAACTTCCAGCGCGGCGTCGAGACCAACGGCATTTATCCCATTCCTCGCGCCTGGCTGATCGGAGTCATGGCGCTTGGGCTCGCGCTTTCCGCCGTCGAATTCCTGCGCCGCTCCTACAAGATTTTCGGCGCCTCCGACGCCGACATTCTGCACCGTCACGGCGACCTTGGCGCGGAGCCCTGAGATGGACTGGTTTGTCCCGCTAACCGTCATTCTCGGCAGCGTCCTGGCGGTGATGGCGCTTGGTGTGCCGATCGCCTTTGCCTTCTTTCTCGTGGCCATCATGGGAGCCTGGATTCTCCAGGGCGGCGGCTCGGCCTTCGAGCAGCTCGTCCTCGGCATCTACAGCTCGATCAGTTCATTCTCGCTGGTGCCCATTCCGTTGTTCATCTTCATGGGTGTCGTGCTCTGGCACACCAAACTGGGGCAACAAGCTGTCGATGCCATCGACAAGTGGCTGGGAAAAGTGCCGGGGCGCCTGTCGCTGCTGACCGTCGCTTCCGGCACAGTGTTCTCCGCACTGAGCGGCTCGACTATGGCCAATACGGCAATGCTCGGCACCATGTTGATGCCGGAGATGCGCAAGCGCGGCTACTCCGATTCCATGAGCATGGGCCCGATCATGGCGGGCGGCGGTCTGGCTATGATGATCCCGCCGAGCGCGTTGGCGGTCATCCTCGCTTCCATCGGCCAGATTTCGATCGCCAAAGTGCTGGTCGGCGCCATCCTGCCGGGCGTGATCATGGCCGTTCTTTACATCGTCTATCTCGTCGGCCGCGCCGCGTTGTGGCCCGAGGAAGCGCCGAACTACGAAGCTAAATCCGCCACTCTGGCCGAAAAACTGTGGTCGTTCGTACGCGATCTCTTGCCGCTCGGCATCATCATCTTCGCTGTCACAGGTCTCATCGTGCTGGGCGTCGCGACGCCTACGGAAGCGGCGGCGCTCGGCGCGCTCAGCTCCGTGGCACTGGCCGCGGGCTATCGGCGGCTCACCATCAAGCTGCTGCGCGCTGCCTTGTTCGATTCGATGCGCATCACGGTGATGACCTTCGCGATCATGGCCGCAGCGATCGGTTTCAGCCAGATCCTAGCCTTCTCCGGCGCGACGCGGGGGCTGCTCGGTGCCGTGCTGAGCCTCGATATTCCGCCGCTGATGCTGATCATCGGCATGCAGGCCATCGTCATGGTGCTCGGCTGCTTCATGGAGCAGATCGCGATCATGCTGATCACGTTGCCGATCTTCATGCCGATCGTCATCGCCTTGAAGTTCGACCCCGTATGGTTCGCGATTATCATGCTGGTCAACCTGGAGACCGCGTTGATGACGCCGCCTTTCGGCCTGCTGCTTTTTGTCATGAAGGGTGTGGCCCCGGCGGGCACGACCTTCGGACGCATCTATCTGGCGGCCGCTCCCTTTGTCGTCATTAATGTCATCGTGATGGCGCTGCTCCTGCTGTTTCCGGGATTGGTCAAGAGCATTCTCTTGATCATCGGGTAGTGCCGCCATGCCGATGCTGATCGCCATCAACGGACGAAGCCCAACCGTCGCCAAGAGTGCTTTCGTTGCCGAGAATGCCGTGCTGATCGGTGATGTTGAGATCGACGAAGACGCCAGCATATGGTTCGGCGCCGTGTTGCGCGGCGACTTCGGCCCTATCCGGGTTGGCGCGCGGTCTAACATCCAGGACAATGTCGTCGTCCACAGCGAGGGCGAACTCGCGGCCATTGTCGAGCCGAACGTCACGGTGGGCCACAGCGCCATCGTTCACGCCTGCACGATCGGGCCCGGCTGCGTCATCGGCATGGGCGCCATTCTGCTGTCCGGCTCGCGCATCGGTGCGGGGTCGATGATCGCCGCCGGCAGCGTCGTGCTGGAGCGATTCGAGGTACCGGCAGGCGTCCTGGCGGCGGGTAATCCGGCAGAGGTCAAGAAGACGCTGGACGGCCGCGCGGCGCAATGGCTGGAAGGCGGTGCGGACAGCTATGTCGCCTTGAAACAACGATACATGGGCGGCTAGTCGCGGACGGCGCGCCGCCGCTCAAGACGCTACAACTACCTTCGGTTCGCCATCGGCAATCTCGCCGATGATACGCGCGGCGGGATAGCCCGCGGCCTGGATGATTTCGAGAAGGCTATCGGCGCGGTCCGCCGCGCACGACACCAGCAGCCCGCCAGAGGTTTGCGGATCGCACAAAAGCTGGCGCTGCCAGTCCGGCATCTCCGCCGGCAGGACGACGCTGGCGTCATAACTCTTCCAGTTGCGGCCGGAGGCGCCGGTAACGAAACCCTGCTGCGCAAGGCTCGCCGCGTCATTGAGGAACGGCAGCGCACCGGCGCTCACCTTGACGGTCTTGCCCGAGCCGCGCGCCATCTCCAGCGCATGGCCGAGCAGGCCGAAGCCGGTGACGTCGGTCATCGCATGCACGCCGCTGTCCTTGGCGAGCCTGGCGCCGACGCGGTTGAGCAGTGTCGTTGTCGCGATGAACTCGTCATAAGCCGCGCGCGACAGCGCACTCTTCTTGAACGCCGCCGAATAGATGCCGACGCCAAGCGCCTTGGTCAGGATCAACTTGTCGCCGGCCTTGGCGTCGGCGTTGCGGCGGATGTCGTTTTTCATTGCCGTGCCGATGACGGCGAGGCCGTAGATCGGCTCGGGTGAATCGATGGAATGGCCGCCGGCAATGGGGATGCCCGCGGTCTCGCACACCGACTGGCCGCCTTCGAGAATATGCCGCACCATCTCCGGCGGGATCTTGTCGACCGGCATGCCGAGAATGGCGAGCGCCATGATCGGCGTGCCGCCCATGGCATAAACATCGGAGATGGCGTTGGTGGCGGCGATGCGGCCGAAGTCGCGCGCATCATCGACCATCGGCATGAAGAAGTCGGTGGTGGCGATGATGCAGGTGCCGCTCGCATTGCCGGGGTCGAGCTCCCACACCGCGGCGTCGTCGCCGGTTTCGACCCCGACCAGCAACTGCTTGTAGGGCGACACCGTCGGATGGCTCGACAGCAATTGCTGCAGCACCGACGGCGCCAGCTTGCAGCCACAGCCGCCGCCATGGGACAGGTGGCTGAGGCGGATCGGCGTCTGGATGTTCACGGCATCGTCTCCTTGTCACGGATCATGCATTGTTATTCCGGGACGCCCTGAAGGGGCGGACCCGGAATCCGGCGTTATTGAACGGGCTCGCTGCTGGATTCCGGGTTCGCTCGCTGAAACGAGCGCCCCGGAATGACGAAGGTGGAGGCTTCGCGGGGGTGAGCGGCGTGTAAGTCGCGCCAGGCAGCAGCCAACAAAGTCGCGGCGGTGTCGATTTC
>JAHCKF010000234.1 GCA_026125925.1 Pseudolabrys sp. | reverse complement strand
GCGGCGCTCGCCGCCGCGGCGCAAGGCTGGGCAATTCGTCGCACGACATTGGTCGAGCGGCTGTTCTTCGCCCTGAGCGGCCTGTTGCTGGTGTTTCCAGGCCTGCTTGAGGCGTTGATGGAGACCGCGACAGGAAAAGACATTCCATACCCCGCGCCCTTCGGTCTAGCTTTGGGGATGGTGTTGCTGCTGTGGCAGCTCAAAGGCCCGCGACCGGCCGGGATTACGACGACCGGTTAAACACAATGAGTTGGAGGAGAACGCTATGATGCGATGGCTAACGGTTACACTGACGGCCGCGCTGGCCGCGGCGGTGCTCTCGCCCGCGAACGCGCAACAGAAAACGATTTCGATCGGTACGGGAGGTACCGGCGGTGTCTACTACCCGTTGGGCGGCGGCCTTGCCAACGTGCTCACCAAGGCCATCCCCGGACTTCAGGCGACCGCCGAAGTCACCGGCGGTTCGGTCGACAACCTCAAGCTGCTCGGGGCGGGCCGCAGCGAACTCGGCTTCTCGATGGTGGACGCCGCGCTGGATGCCGAAAAAGGCCAGGATAAATTCAAGGGCAATCCTATACCGGTGCGAACCTTGATGGTGCTTTATCCCAACCAGATGCACGTCGTATCCGTCGAAGGCACTGGCATCAACACCATGGCGGATCTCAAGGGTAAGCGCGTGTCGACCGGGTCCGGCGGCAGCGCGACGGAAGTCATGGCGTTCCGCGTCATCGAGGCCGCCGGTCTCGACAAGGACAAGGACATGAAGCGTGAGCGTCTCGGCGTTGCCGAGTCGGTGAACGCACTCAAGGACAAGAAGATCGACGCCTTCTTCTGGGTCGGCGGTCTGCCGACCGCGGCGGTGACCGATCTCGGCGCTACGCCCGGCGTCAAGATCAAGCTGGTCGATCACGGCGACCTCGCCAAGAAGATGAACGAGAAATACGGCAACCTCTACGCGTCGAGCACGATCAAGGCCGGCACCTACCCGGGACAGACCGCCGATAACGTCAACACGGTGGTGTGGAACATCCTCGTCGCCAACGAGAACATGCCCGAGCAGATGGCCTATGACATCGTCAAGACCGTGATCGACAAGAAGGCCGATCTCGTCGCCGTCCACGGCGAAGCGAAGAACTTCAGCGTCGAGAACCAGGTCAAGGACTACTCGCCGATCCCGTGGCATCCGGGCGCGGTGAAGTATTTCAAGGAAAAAGGCGCCAAGATGTAAGACGGCGGCGCCGTCCGGACTGCGAACGGCCCCGCCTCGGCGGGGCCGTTTTTTAATGCGCGTGGCGCGCCCTTGCCGGCACCATCGTCGCGGCGAAATAGACGATGGCGCTGAGCACGGCAATGCAGAAGCTCACCGGCCAGTCGGTCTCGAAGGCGATGGCGATGCCGAGCCAGGCTTCCGCCAGCGCGAGTAGGGCGGCCGTGGCCAGACCGCTCCACAGCCCGCCGGTGATGCGTTGCGCGGCGGCGGCGGGTCCGACCATCAGCGTAAAAACCATCAGCACGCCGACGATCTGCGCGCAGGCGGCGACCGCCAGCGCCACGATGGCGAGGAAGGCGGTGGAGATGAAGCGCATCGGCACGCCCTTGGCCTCGGCGAGCTCCGGCTGCAGCGTTGCGAAGATCAAGGGCCGCATGATCGCGCCGAGCCCGACAATGGTCAGACCGCCGAGCAGCGCCAGCGCGCCGATCATGGCGCGATCGACCGCCAGTACGTTGCCGAACAGCAGCGCCGTGGCCTGCGTCGCGAACGACGTGTAGTAGTGCAGGAACAACAGGCCGAAGCCGAGCGCCAGCGCCAGCACGACGCCGATAGCGACGTCGCGGTTCGAGATGCGCTCGCTCATCGCGCCCATGGCGATGCCGGCGATGACGGTGAAACCGACCAGGCCCCACAGCGGCGACAGCCCGATCAAGCCGGCGCCGGTCGCGCCGGCAAAGCCGATATGCGACAGCGCGTGGCCGGCGAAGGTCTGGCCGCGCATCACCAGGAAATAGCCGGTCACGCCGGACACGACGGCGACGATGCCGGCGGCGATGAAGGCGTTGGTGATGAATTCGTATTGGAACATTTTATTCCTTGTCATTCCGGGGCGCTCGCGTCAGCGAGCGAACCCGGAATCCAGCAACATATTCAGTCCCTGCGTCTGGATTCCGGGTCCGGCGCTGCGCGCCGTCCCGGAATGACCAATCAATGCACATGCCCATGATCCCCGTGCCCATGGTCGTGGTCATGTTGATGCGCGTCGCGTTCGACGTCACGGCCGCACGACATGACGAAGATATGGCCGCCGGCGCGCAGCACTTCGATCTCGGTGCCGTAGAGCTGCGACAGCACCGGCGCCGTCACCACCTCGTCGACGGTGCCGAGCGCGGCGTGGCCGTTGCCGAGATACAGCACCTTGTCGATGGCGCCGAGCAATTGGTTGAGTTCGTGCGCCGAAAATAAAACCGTAATGCCGCGCTCGCGCGCGATCTTGCGCACCACGTCGATGACGACTTCCTGGTGGCGGGCGTCGAGGCTGATCAGCGGCTCGTCGAGCAGCAACAGTTTCGGCTGGCCCATCAGCGCTTGCGCCAGCAGCAGGCGCTGCCGCTCGCCGCCGGACATGTCGGACAACGGCCGCCGTGCCAGATCGCTGGCGCCCACGGCATGCAATGTTTCTTCAATGGCATGGCGGTCGGCGGCCTTGAGCGAGGGCAGTCCCCAGCGTTCGCCGTGCAGCGAGCTGGCGATGTAATCGAGGCCGCGCACGCGCAGGTCGGGCAGCACGGTGCGCAGTTGCGGCAGATAGCCGATCGCCGAGGTGCCGAATTTCGGCGTTTCGCCGAACACGCGGAGGGTTCCGCCGGTAGGCCTCACCAGGCCGAGGATGGCGCGCATCAGCGTCGTCTTGCCGGCGCCGTTGGGGCCGAGCACGCCGACGAAATCGCCGGCCTCAATCGCAAAGCTCACATCGCGCAGCACGGCCCGGTGGCCGAGCGTGATGGTGGCGTCTGTGAGTTCGACTATGGGGGTCAATCTAGAGGCTCATAGGGTCGGCATGCGCAGGCGCGCTCCCTCTCCCCTCGGGGGAGAGGGTTGGGGTGAGGGGGCAAGTGTGCTTACGATAATTCATAACCCCTCACCCGGCACGCGTTCCGCGTGCCGACCTCTCCCTGTGGGAGAGGTGAAGCGCGTCCGCGGTATCGATTAGCCTTACGAATTCGCGCCGTCGAGCGCCTTGTCGAGGGCGTCGAGCTCGCCCACCATCCAGTCGGTAAAGCTGACGCCCTCGGGCTTGGTCTCGGTCACGGCGACGACCGGGACCTTGGCCTTCTTGGCAACCGCCAGCAGCCGTTCGGTCAGCTTTTCCGATACCTGCTTGTTGTAGATCAGCGCCTTGACCTTGTGGTTCTTCAGGTCGTCCTCGAAGGCGGCGATGTCGCGGGCGCTCGGCTCGGTGTCGTTCATCATGGCGAGCTGGAATTTCTCGTTGCGCATGGTGAGGCCGGCCGCCTCTGCCATCAGCCCGAACACCGGTTCGGTGGCGGTCACGGCCTTGCCCTTGTGCTTGGCGCGGATCTGGCCGACGCGCTGGGTGACGCGCTCGAGCTGCGTCAGGGTCTTGGCGAGATTGTTGGCATAGTCGGCGGCGTGCGCGCTGTCTGCCTTGGTGAAGGCGGCGGCGATCGCTTTGGCGACGGCCGGCATGGTGGCCGGCGCGTACCATAGATGCGGGTTGCTGCCGGCCTTGGCGCCGACGATCTCACCGGCATTGATGACAACGCGGCTCGGCCGAGGTGCGGCCTGCATCAGCTTCGGCATCCACGGGTCGTAATCGGCGCCGTTGAGGATGACGATCTGCGCGTCGGCGATCTGCTTCACCACGCCGGGCGTGGTTTCGAACAGGTGCGGGTCCTGGTCCGGGTTGGACATGATGCTGGTCACGGTCACATGAGCGCCGCCGATGTCGCGGGCGATCTCGCCATAGAAGTTCTCGGCGGCGACCACGGCGATCTTGCCGTCAGCAGCCTGTGCCGGGGCGCTGACGAGGGGTGCGGCAACAAGGGCAAGCAATGTGAGCAGGGCGGCGGTGCGCATCGGCATTCCTCATGAGGGCTGGCCAGAGGTGTAACATTATAACATTCATATTGGCAAGACTAAGGCCGCGGCGGCCTTGATCGGCGGTCCGGCGGCGTTATCAGGGGGCGCTGACGCGCCGTTCAGGGCCGCCGGCGCGGAGGACGATGCCGATGGCCGCGATGCTCACCCGTGAGGTGTTGAAGAGCTACCTGGAGGACATGCCCTCCGGCCATGTCTTCGACCTGACCTACGGCCAGTTCGCCGGGCTGTTTCCGCCCGGCGAGCCCGATCCGTTCGCGCGCGGGGCGCTGCGCGCCTTCGCCAATGAATGCGGATGCGATGTGGTGCAGGATATCGCCGAGGCGCGTTACGAGCTGCGCAAGCGATAGGAAGCGGCGCGGAGAGGTATTCAGCCGAATCGACGGCCGACGCGGACATCGCGCTGGACGCGGCGCACTTCGTCCTCCAGGCGCTTGATCTCGCGGGTCATCTCGGTGAGCGCCCGCAACATGCTCTCGTTGATATCCCGCTGTCCGATCTGGGCGCGCGCGTTCTGCAGGAAATTTTCGATCGACGTGAGCGACATGGGCGCACCTGAAAGCGGAAGACCTGGAAGCGTCGTTGTGGAACAAGCCTAGGCGGCAAGAGTGAATAAAACTGAAAAATCGCCATGAAACTTCGATGCGACGGCGCAATGCGATGTGCGGCAAATGCTCGGAAAAGGACCTGAAATAAAGCGAGGCAACCGGATGTGTGACCACCCGGCTGCCTCTCGCCCGGACAAACGGCATCACTAATCTGTCCATGGGCTGAAGCCAGAATACCAGCCGGGCGCGTGGTTCGCGGCTTCAGCCTGTTTTGGTAGTTAATCGGCGTGGTAAAGCGCGGGCGGAGTTGGGGTGCCCGCGGTCCGCTGCCGCGGCGTTAATATTTGTCACTCTGGGGCAACAGCGTGTGGGTTTCGTGTTCTGCCCGTTGCATATGCGGCAGATGTCCGCAAAATGCCGCAAACGCTTCGAGTGGACCATGAAAAGCCCGAAAATTTCCCTGCCTGACGCCCAATCCGCCATTCTCCTCAGCCGCCGCGCTTTTGCCCTGGGTTTGCCCCTGCTGGCCGCTGGCTGCGTGACCGCCAATTACGGCGGCATGAGTGACGGCGGCCATACGATATCTGCTGTCGAGAATCTGGATCCGAGCCTGGCCCGCACCGAGGTGTCGTGGAACGGCAACGAAAAACCAGGCACCATCGTCGTTAACGTGCCGCAGCGCCGGCTCTATCTGGTCGAAGCCGGTGGCAGGGCGATCCGCTACGGCGTCGGGGTCGGCCGCAGCGAGGCGCTGAATTTCCGCGGCACCGCGGTCATCGGCCGCAAGGAGAAGTGGCCGCGCTGGACGCCGACCGCGAACATGATGTCGGCGATTCCGCGCTACCGCGCCTTTGCCGGCGGCATGGCCGGAGGCCCCGACAATCCGCTGGGGCCGCGCGCCCTCTACCTCTACCGCGGCGGAAGAGACACCTACTTCCGATTGCACGGCACCATCGAGCCGGAGACCATTGGCACTGCGGTGTCGAGCGGCTGCATCCGTCTTTACAACCAGGACATCATCGACCTCTACAACCGCGTTCCGGTCGGTGCCCAGGTTAAGGTGATTCAGAGCTAGAAGCGGTGGAACTCATCGGCCTCTCGGGCATTACGTAACGGGCCATGTGCTAATCAGACGGCCTGTAACGATTCGTATTCGACACCCCGGGAGATAGAACATGCTCAAGAAGGTCTTGGTTGTGAGCGTCATGGCTCTGGCGCTGGCTGGCTGCGAAACGGCGCGGC
>JAHCKF010000233.1 GCA_026125925.1 Pseudolabrys sp. | reverse complement strand
CACACCACTTGCTCACTGCAATGAGCCTTGACTGCGATCAGGGTCATTTCAGCTTACGGGGGTGCCATTATGCGACGTCGAGATTTTGCCAAGCTGGCCGCGGCCGGCACCATCGGAGCGGTTGCCGCGCCTGCGATTGCGCGGGCCGATACGACCTTCAACTGGAAGATGACCAGCTTCTATGGGCCGAACGCCTATTTCTATTCGACCGGTCCGGGCAGCGCCAAGGATCTTGCCGAGCGCATCACCAAGATGTCGAACGGCCGCATCAAGATACAATTCTACGGCGCCGGCGAACTGATCCCTGCCCCCGCCGGCTTCGACGCGGTCTCGTCCGGCACGGTCGAGATGAACTACGCCAATTCGTATTTCTGGACCGGGAAAAGCTTCGCCGCGCAGTACTTCACCGCCGTTCCGTTCGGGCTCAATTACGTCGGCTTCAACGGCTGGCTCTATGACGGCGGCGGGCTCGAACTATGGCGGGAAACCTACGACAAGTTCAATCTCGTACCGTTTGCCTGCGGCAACACCGGCGTGCAGATGACCGGCTGGTTTCGCAAGCCGATCGAGAAGGTCGAAGACCTCAAAGGCATCAAGATGCGCATCCCCGGCCTGGCCGGACGCGTCTACAAGGAGCTCGGCGTCGAGTCGGTGCTGCTGTCGCCGGGCGACATTTTCCCGTCGCTTGAGCGCGGCGTCATCGACGCGGCCGAGTTTGTCGGCCCCTATCTCGACCGCCAGCTCGGACTGCACAAGGTCGCGAAGTACTACTACACGACCGGCTGGCACGAGATGGCGACGACCAGCGAACTCATCATCAACAAGAAAGCCTGGGAGTCCCTGCCCGCCGATCTGAAGGAGATCGTCGAGAACGCCTGCATGGCCTGCAATACGCGGGGTGAAGCCTGGCTGCAGAAGGTCAATGCCGAGGCCATGGACGATCTCATCAAGAACCAGGGCGTTCACGTGCAACCCCTGCCCGATGCCGTCGTGGATGCGCTGCGCGCCGCCAACGACAAGATCCTCGCCGAAGCCGTCGCGAAGGATCCGATGACCAAAAAGGTCCACGATTCCTATATGGCTTATCTGAAGACCTACAAGCAGTGGGCGAACTACTCGGAGAAGCCGTATTACGACAAAATCCTCGGCATTTAAGACCGAGGTCTCGACGTGACAGCGGCAAAATCGATCGCCGGCGCCATCGATCATTTCATCGATCGCGTCGGCAGCATTATCTCCTGGCTGGCGTTGATCGTGGCGCTGGTCATGGGCGGCAACGTACTCCTGCGTTACGGCTTTTCGATCGGCGCCATCTGGGCGCAGGAGCTTGAATGGTACCTCCTGGTGCCGCTCACTTTGTTCGGGATGTCGTATGCCCTGCGGCACGGCGAACATGTCCGCGTCGACGTGCTGTTCGCCTCGTTCCCGCCGCGACTCAAACTCGCGGTCGATGTCGCCTCAGCGATTATTGCCATGATCTTTTCCGCGCTGGTCGTCTACCTCTCCATCGCCTTCGTCGAGCAATCCTGGGCGATGCGCGAAGGCTCGCCCAATCCCGGCGGCATCGACGCGGTCTATGTGATCAAGTCATTCATTCCGGTCGGCTTCGTCCTGCTGTTCCTGCAGTCGCTGGCGCAGGCCATTCATGCCGCCACCGGCTTGGCTGCTTTCAGCCCGGACGACGTTGCCGCCAAGGACCATCTATGACCCTCGAAGTTCTCGCGACCCTGATGCTGGTCGCATTCTTTGTCTTGCTGCTGATCGGCATCCCGGTCGGCCTCACGCTCGCTGCCACCGGATTCGTGTTCGGATATCTCGGCTTCGGGCCGGGACTATTCAATCTGTTGCCGCACCGTATCTTCGGCGTTGTCACCAACTATACGCTGCTCGCCATTCCGCTGTTCGTCTTCATGGGCGTGATGTTGGAGAAATCCAAGCTCGCCGAAGAACTGATGGATGTTATCGGCCTGGCCGCCGGCTCGCTCAAGGGCGGTCTCGGCGTCGGCATCATCCTCGTCGGCGTGCTGATGGGAGCGACCACCGGGATTGTCGGCGCCACCGTCGTGACGCTCGGCCTCCTGACCCTGCCCGGCCTGTTGCGGCGTGGTTACGACAAGGGGCTGGCCTGCGGCGTGATCTGCGCCTCCGGTACGCTCGGCCAGATCATTCCGCCGAGCCTGATCCTCATCTTGCTCGCCGATATCACCAACCAGTCGGTTGGCACGATATTCGCCGCCGCGATGATCCCGGGCCTGCTGCTGTCCGGCATCTATGTCGCTTACATCCTGCTCCTCGGCATGATCCGACCGGACATGGTGCCGGCGGTGCCGGTGGAAGAGCGCGCCGCCATCTCCGGCGTCGAGCTCACAGGCAAGATCGTCCGCGTCGTGGCGCCGCCGATCGGACTTGTGATCGCCGTTCTCGGCTCGATCGTTGCCGGCATCGCGGCGCCGTCCGAAGCGGCAGCGATGGGCGCCCTCGGCTCGATCTTGGTCGCCGCGATCGGCCGCCGCCTCACGGTGACCGTGCTGCGTGAGACCGTTCAGGCCACGACCCGCATCACCGCCATGGTGATGTTCATCCTCATCTGCGCGCAGGTGTTCTCGCTGGCCTTCCGCGGCCTTCAGGGCGAAAAGCTGGTGCAGGATGCCTTCACCCTTCTGCCGGGCGGCATTAACGCCTCGATCTGGTTCCTGATGGCGCTGATCTTCGTGCTCGGCTTCTTCATCGAATGGATCGAGATTTCCTATATCGCGGTGCCGCTGTTTCTGCCGATCTTCATCAACGCGAATACCGATCTGGTGTGGTTGTCGACATTGATCTGCGTGAATCTGCAGACCTCGTTCCTGACGCCGCCATTCGGCTGGTCGCTGTTCTTCCTGCGTGGCGTGGCGCCGCCGGAGATCACCACCGGTGACATCTATCGCGGCATCATCCCGTTCGTGCTGATGCAGATCCTGGCGCTGCTGCTGGTTTTTTTCTTTCCCGGGCTGGCGCTCTGGCTGCCGAAGGCCATCGGCTGGTAGCCGAGGGCCTTCGCGCCAGCGCAGCTAGTTCTTCTTGTGCATGTCGCCGTGGTTCATCGGCATACCGCCATGACCGGAAGCGCCGTCGGCGCTCGTCGCCGCCATGCCCTCGACGGCAAACTCGACGTCGACCTTGCCCGCCTTCTCAAACTGCAAGGTGCCTTTGAAGGATGTTCCCTGCTTGAGCTGGTCCTTCAGGCCGGTGAACATCAGATGAAAGCCGCCGGGCTTGAGCGTTACCGTTTCGCCCGGCTTGATCTCCAGGCCCTTCGGCAGCATCCGCATTTTCATGACGCCATTGTCCATGGCCATCTCATGAATTTCGAAGCCCGATGACACCGGAACAGAGCCGCCAACCAGACGATCGGGCGTCGCGCCGGTATTGGTAATGGTGAAATAACCGCCGCCGACCGGCGCCCCTTTCGGCGTCGCGCGCGCCCAGGGCTGCTCGATCTTGAGCGAGCCGACGGTGTAATCCTTGGCCAGCGCCGGCGACATCAGAACGGCGGCGAGAGCGGCGGCCAGCATCAAACGTGACATTGAAGAGCTCCTGACGATGGAGGCGCGCGCATACCTTCTGCGTCGTCGCCTGCGAATAAAGATGATGAAGAGAGAGGTGATAAAACGTCAGCCGAGCGGCGGTGCGCGCGGCCGATGCCAGCCGCGATCCTCGGCACGGAGACCAGCGACGAACGCGACGACCGGCGCCAGGACCTGCGCCGCGGTCAGCGGCGCTTGGCAATTCGCGGCCGGTGCATCCAGGGCGGCAGGCGCGCAGCACTGCATGCCGCACCCCGCGGCACAGCCACAGCCGTTGTCCGACCCGGACGGCCCGTGCCCCGTCCCGTCCGACGACGAGATGCACAGCGCGGTCAGCATCGGACTTGCGGCGGCCACCGACAGCGGCAGCAGAACGGCCTGCGCCGCGATCAGATAGGCCGCGGCCAGCGCAATCAGGCGTCGTGTGGGAAGACGAAAGGACATTAGTGCCAGTTTATGAGTTTGGGCCGGAACCGTCCATCCATTGGCATCTGTGTCGTAAGGCGGCCGCAGCCGTGATAGGCTGGCCGAACGATGGTCAACCAGCAACCTACCGCTCCGGAGTCCGGCGCCCAGGTCATCCGCCTTCGCCGTCCCAGCGGTTCGAAGCCGTCGGGTCACGGCAATACCGCGACCGAGGGGCCGGCAGCCGACGATCTCGCCAAGTACAGCCGCGACGAGACGCCCGACGATTACCGGCAGCGCATGATCGTCAATGCCGCCGCGCTCGCCTTCGTGGCGCTGCTGGGCGCCGCCGGGCTCTGGCTGGCCGATACCATGGCCAGCATGCGCAAGAACCAGGACTGCGTCCTGACCGGCCGCCGTGGCTGCTCGCCGGTCGATGTTCCTGTCCGCAGCCGCTATTAGGCGCCGCACCCGGCCCCCTCGCCAGCTACGAGGACCGGGGGCAAACCCTTGGCATTCCGGCGGTTTGGGCACCCCGCCATTGAACTTGGGCGGGGGCTTCGCTATACGGGCTCCCGACCCATGACCTTCGGTCATGAACGGCGACTGCCTCTTCGCGGGAAGTTGGCATAACTTCAATAAAATCAGAGAGTTATGATGTCATCCACTTTCGAGACCATCGCCAATATTATCGCCGAGACCTGCGATATCCCGCGCGACTCGATCACCCCCGAGAGCCACGCCATCAACGATCTGGGCATCGACAGCCTGGATTTCCTCGATATCGCCTTCGCCATCGACAAGGCCTTCGGCATCAAGCTGCCGCTCGAGCAGTGGACCCAGGAAGTCTCCGACGGCAAGGCCACCACCGATCAGTATTTCGTCCTCAAGAACCTGGCCGCTCGCATCGACGAGCTCGTTGCCGCCAAGGGGGCTTAACGCTCAACGCCAATGCGCCTCGAGTATTTTCAGCTGATCGATCGCGTCGTCGACCTCGATATCACCGAACGCCGGATCAGCTGCGAGGCCACGGTTCCCTCCGTCTCGACCGTGTTCGAGGGCCACTTCCCCGGCTTCCCGCTGATGCCGGGCGTGCTGCTCGTCGAGGCCATGGCGCAGACCTCCGGCTGGCTGGTCTCCTCGATCAACAAATTCAAGCGCATGTCCTTCCTCGCCTCGGTGAAGGAAGCCAAGCTCCGCACCTTCGTGCTGCCGGGCTATGTTCTCAACATCGAGTCCAAGCTCGTCCACGAAGGCTCCGGCTACGCCGTGCTCGACGCCAAGGTGAAGAACAACGGCAAACAGGTTTGCGACGCCACCATCACGTTGCGTGTAATGGAATTCCCCAACGAAGAACTTGCCGGCGAGATGCTCAAGATGGCCGCTCGCGTCGGTCTCACCCCGGAGATGGCGCTCAATGGTTGACGCGCCGCGCGAAGCCTGGATCACGGGTGTCGGCATCGTCTCGACGCTGGGCGAAGGCGTCGATGCGCATTGGCAGAAGCTCTCCGCGGGGCAGCCGTCGGCCGACGCCACGACCTTCGCGCCTTTTGTCGTGCACCCGCTCGCGCCGGTGAATTTCGACACGCAGATCCCCAAGAAAGGCGATCAGCGCCAGATGGAAGCCTGGCAGCGCATCGGCACTTATGCGGCCGGCCTTGCGCTCGATTCCGCCGGCGTCAAAGGCAAGCCCGAACTGCTGTCGCAGATGGACATGATCGTCGCGGCGGGTGGCGGCGAGCGCGACCTCAAGGTCGATGCGACGATCCTCAACGGTTACACTCAGGCGGCCAATCCGGCGGCGTTTCTCAATGAGCGCCTGATGGGCGACCTTCGCCCCACCCTCTTCCTTGCTCAGCTTTCCAATCTTCTCGCCGGCAACATCTCGATCGTGCATGGCGTGACCGGCTCGTCGCGCACCTTCATGGGTGAAGAA
>JAHCKF010000232.1 GCA_026125925.1 Pseudolabrys sp. | reverse complement strand
CCGGTTTCCTCTTCAAAGCCGCAGATTTGCCATCAGGTGCAGAGACGCTAGTCTCCGTGCTCATGGATCGATTCCGCATGCCTGCCGTCCTCCTGGCTGCCGCGCTCGCCGCCGGCCTGGGTGGTGCCATGACCGCTCCGGCGCAGGCCGAGCAGGGCAGCTGGGTCGGGCCGCCGACCAACCTGCCGAAGAAGCGACCGTTCAGCGAAGACCTCAATTTCCTGTTCGGCGCGCTCAAGGTCGCGCCCGACGACGCCAGCGCCAAGGCGATCGAACAGCGCATCTGGGCGCAATGGATCGTGTCGCCGAGCGACACCACCAATCTGCTGATGTCGCGCGTCGTCGCCGCGGTCGAGGCCAAGGATACCGATCTCGCCATCAAGCTGCTCGACGGCATCGTCAAAATCCGCCCGGACTATGTCGAAGGCTGGAACCGCCGCGCCACGCTCTATTACATGAAACACGATTACGGCCGCGCGCTCGCCGACATCCGCGAAGTGCTCAAGCGGGAGCCGCGCCACTTCGGCGCCCTGGCGGGGCTGGGTCTCATTCTCCAGGATATCGGCGACGCCAAGCAGGCGCTCGAAGTCTACCGCCGCGCGCTCGCCGTTTATCCGCGGCTGCAGCGCATCCCCGACGTAGTGAAGAAGCTCAAGGAAGAGGTCGAAGGCCGCGATATCTGAGCGCGCCTTCACCCATCGCTCCCGGCTTCACCTATCAATGCGCGCCCTCAGTGCGCGCGCGCTCGGCTTCACGCAGCAAATCGAGGGGCAGGAAGGGCTTGGGCATGAACAGGGCCTGCTCCGGCAGGTCGTTCTTCAGGGGATAGCCTGACGCCACGATAACGTGAATCTGCGGATGCTCCTGCCGGGCGACGCGGGCCAGTTCTATGCCATCGACGTCGCCGGCGAGGCTCACGTCCGTGTAAAGCATCGTCAATAACGGGCCGACGCGGTCGAGAACCTGCAGCGCCGCTTCGGCGCTGTCGCACTGGATGACGCCCATTTCACATTCTTCGAGCAGCATCGCGATCACATCGCGCTGTGTTTCATCGTCTTCAACGACCAAGGCCATAGGCTTGAAGGGTTTCGACTGTCCCATGGTAGGCGCTCCTTCGCTCGGTTCCTTGCGTCAACTGGAGGAAAATGTGTTTCGCGGCTCATTTGTTCATGTTGGAACCGCGATTATGACGTAAAATGACAATCGGTGACGAAATGTGATCGCGGCCGCGGGCCGCGAGGCCGTCGCCACATCTCACTTTCACCGTATTTGATCTGCCGACGGAAGACTGTGGCGACGCTCTCAGGCGGCCGCGGTCTTGCGGAACGGCCCGTGGTGCCCGTGCAAGCGGCGCAGTGCCGAGATGTTGGTGAGGGCCGAGGCCATGCAGCAGCGCGACTTGCCGGCCGTTTTTGCCTCGTACAGTGCCGCATCCGCAACCGCCAGCAGGTCGACGAAATCCGTGCCGTGATCCGGCGCCATGGCGATGCCGACGCTGACGCCGATGTTCGCGCTGGTGCCGTTGCCGAAGTCGTAGGAGCGGGCGATTGCCCCGATCAAGGATTCGCCGAGCGCCAGCGCGCGTTCTTCGCTGAGGTTCTCCGCCAGCACGACGAATTCGTCGCCGCCGATGCGGGCCGCGACATCGTTGGCACGCAGCACACGCAGCAGACGCTCGGCCGCCATCTTGAGCAATTGGTCGCCGGCGGCATGGCCATAGGTGTCGTTCACATTCTTGAAGCCGTCGAGATCGAGGAACAGCAAGGCCATCGCCTCGTCGCCCGGCCGGGCGGCCGTCAGCTTGTCTTCAACGGCGTTGATCAAGCCGCGGCGGTTCGACAAGCCGGTGAGGGCATCGTGACGCGCGCGATGATCGTTCTCGCGCTCGGCCCGCATGGTCGCGACCAGCATCTTGTTGAGCTTGAAGGCGGCCGCCGTCATGGCGACGAAATACATCGGCACCTGGAAGAAGACGATGTACATCAGCGGCTCGCGGGACAGCAGTGCACCGGCGAGGCACGGACCGATGCTGGTCAGTATCATGGCGGCGGCGAGCCGCGGCGCGCCGAAATTGCGGAAGCAGATGCCGCCGACCATGGCGGCGCCCGACAGGCAGGCCATGGTGGCCACGATCCAGTCGCCGCTCGCCAAGCTGATAAGCACTCCGAAACCGACGCCGCAGCTCCACAGCAACGACAGGACGATGTGAATGTCGGTCGGGGTCTGGCGTCCCGCGGCCGCGGCGCGGCGCGAGATGATGAGGACGGCGAGACGGGCCAGGCAGATCGTGATTTCGAAGGCGAACCAGGCGATGAACGGCGCCGTTTGCATGCGCCAGGCGACCGCCGCGGACACCACTGTGGTATTAATGACTCCGCCGGCGAAGATCGGAAGTGTGCCGAACAGACCGCCGACCATGGCGACGCGGATGTCGTCGGGGATGCCCGGGCCGGCGTCGACCAGCCAGCGGGTCGGCCGCCAGCGCGGTAGACTATAAACTGCGGTCTCGCTGGCCATGCACTCCCCTTCCGGGGGACAGAGACGCCTGCGCCACTTAACAGGGGCTTACTGCAGGTTGTGGCTTAGGAACGTCCTTGCCGAACGGTAAATGGATATGGACCAGTATTCTTTAACGTTGCAGCTTGAGTCGATCAATACCTCAGGTAGCGCTTGTCAGGGTCGTGACTTCACTGCTCGGCTTCGAGGGCGCGGCGCAGCCGGCGCACGATGACGCCACGGGCGCGGTCGTCGGCAGCCGCTTCGATTCGGTCATTGATATCGAGAATGAGCTTCGACATGTCGTTATGCCAGTCGAGCGAAATGACGGCTTCCGGCGCCAGTCGGCGGCGCTGCGCCGCCGTCAGCGGCGTCGGTGCGCTGGTGGTTAACTCATAAACATCGTCGAGAATTGGAATGAACACCTTCGCCGCGGGCACCAGGCGCTCGGCGATGCGACTGGACAAGGCGGCGAGGGCGGGCTCTTCGCCGTGAACCAGGAACACACCACGTCCGATCGGCCGCCGCCCGGCGATCCAGCGCGCCAGCTCCGGGCCGTCGGCATGGCCGGAATACTCATCGAAGGAGACGATCTGCGCCGCGACCTTGATCTCGTCGCCCTGGATACGCACCGCGCGGGCGCCCTCGGCGAGAAAGCGCCCGAGCGTGCCTTGCGCCTGGAAGCCGGACAACAGCACCGTGGCATTGGCGTGCCACAGCCAGCGCTTGAGGTGATGGCGGATGCGCCCGGCGTCGCACATGCCGCTGCCGGCGATGATGATGTGAAAGCCGGAAAACTTGGCGATCGCCTTGCTCTCGTCGACCGTCTCGGTGAAGCGCAGATGCGGCGAGTTCAGCGCCCGCGCCACGTCGACATCGCGGTTGAGCGCCGAAGCGTGCTGGCGGAACACCTCGGTGGCGCGGATCGCCAGCGGTGAATCGAGAAAGATCGGCGCGACCGGCACGCGGCCCTGCTCCATGAGATCGACGAGATCGATCACCAGTTCCTGCGTGCGCTCGACCGCGAACGCCGGAATGAGCAGCGGTCCGTCACGGCGCTGCGCCTCGCTCACCAGCTCGGCCAGCTTTCCCCGTCGCGATTCCGGCGTCACCGCCGGCCGGTCCACCGGACCGTAAGTCGACTCCGAGATGACATAATCGAGCCCGGCTGGCGCTTCCGGCGACGGCTGCAACAGCTTGGCGTCGGGGCCGACATCGCCCGACACCAGCACCCGCAGCGCCTGACCGGCCTTGCCTTCGCCGGCAAATTCGATCTCGATCGAGGCCGAGCCGAGCAGGTGACCGGCATTCCAGTAGCGGGCGCGCACGCCCTTCATCACCTCGGTCCACGTTTCGTATTCGACCGGATGAAACGAATCGAGCGCGGCGAAGGCATCGGCCTCGGTGTAGATCGGCCTGACTTCGGCGCGGCCGCGCGCCGTGTTGCGGCGGTTCAGCGCCGCGACTTCCGATTCCTGGATGCTGCCGGCATCGGGCAACATGCAGGAGCAGAGATCGATCGTCCCGCGCGTGGCGAAGATGCGGCCGCGAAAGCCGGCGCGCACCAGCTTCGGCAGCAGGCCGCTGTGGTCGATATGCGCGTGCGTCAGCAGCACCGCATCGATGTCTACCGGATTGAAGGGAAAGGCGCCGTAGTTCAGTTCCTTCAGCGTCTTCGGGCCCTGATACAGACCGCAATCGACGAGCAGGCTGCCGGCCGGCGATTTGAACCAGGTGCAGGAGCCGGTCACCGTGCGCGCCGCGCCGCAAAACTGGATTGTCACGCTCATCGTGCCGCTGCCTGCTCCGCCGTGTCGCTGCCCTTTATGTACCGCAGTTCACGGCGCGGCGCTTGATCTGGAGCAATGCGGGCCGTCAGTCGTCGATGTCGTCGTCACCGACATAGGCAATGCGCAGCATGTTGGTCGCGCCAGGGGTGCCGAATGGGACGCCGGCGACGACGATGACGCGCTGCCCCGGCTTGGCGAAGCCCTCGCGGAACGCGATGCGGCAGGCGCGATCGACCATGTCGTCCTGGTCGTGCGCGTCTTCGGTGACGACGCAGTGCACGCCCCACACGGCGGCGAGGCGGCGGCCGGTCTCCTGCTTCGGTGACAGGGCCACGATCGGCGGCCGCGGCCGCTCACGCGCCACGCGCAGCGCCGTCGAGCCTGACGAGGTCCAGCAGATCACCGCGGCGAGATCGAGCGTATCGGCGATGTGTCGCGCCGCATCGGCGATGGCGTCGGCGCCGGTCGCTTCCGGCTCCGCCCGCTGGCCGTTGATGATCTCGCGGTAGGGCGGTTCGCTCTCCACCTGCCGGGCGATGCGGCTCATGGTGCTGACGGCTTCGACCGGAAACTGGCCGGCCGCTGATTCTGCCGACAGCATGACGGCATCGGCGCCTTCGAAGATGGCGGTGGCGACGTCGGAGACTTCGGCGCGCGTCGGCACCGGCGAGGAGATCATCGACTCCAGCATCTGCGTCGCCACCACCACCGGTTTGCCGGTGGCTCTACCGAGGCGCGTCATCATCTTCTGTACGCCAGGCACTTTCTCGAGCGGCATCTCGACGCCGAGATCGCCGCGCGCCACCATCAGCGCATCGGCAATGTCGATGATGTCATCAAGGCGCGCGACCGCCTGCGGCTTCTCGACCTTCACCATGACCAGCGCACGGCCGCGGGTCAGCTTCTTGGCTTCGGCGACATCTTCGGGGCGCTGCACGAAGGACAGCGCGATCCAGTCGACGCCGGCCTCCAGCGCCGCTTCGAGATCGGAGAGATCCTTGGTGCCCAGCGCCGACAGCGGAATGGTCGTGTCAGGCACGCTGATGCCCTTGCGGTCCGACAGCTTGCCGGCGACTTCGACGCGCGAGGTGATGCGGCCCGGCTCCGTCTTGGTCACGGTGAGCCGCACCTTGCCGTCGTCGATCAACAGCGTGTGGCCGGGTTCGACCGCGGCGAAGATTTCCGGATGCGGCAGGTAGATGCGGTCGGCGCCGCCGATCGCCGGATCCTGATCGAACACCACGGTGTCGCCATGCTTCACCGCGATCGCGCCGTCCCTGATGGTGCCGAGCCGCAGCTTCGGGCCTTGGAGGTCGGCGAGGATGCCGATGGGCCGGCTGTTGGCTTCCTCGACCTGGCGGATCATCGCCACCAGTTCGCGCATGCGATCCTGGCTCGTATGACTCATGTTGATACGGAAGACGTCGGCGCCGGCCTTAAACAGCGCGTCGATCATGTCCGCAGTACCGGAAGCCGGCCCCAGCGTGGCGACGATCTTGGCGCGGCGGTGACGTCTCATCGTCGCAGTCCTTCCTTGTTGGCGCCGGACGGCGGGAGTGGCGGAGGCGGCGGTGCCCCCGGCGTTCGTGGCGGTGCGCCGCCGCGCGGCGGCAGCGGCCGGTCGACCGGCTGTTCGGCGG
>JAHCKF010000231.1 GCA_026125925.1 Pseudolabrys sp. | reverse complement strand
CCGCGATCAGCCCGGCGGGGCCGCCGCCGATCACGGCGGCGCGTTTACCTTGAATGGGGGCGGCGGCGGGCAAAGTGACGTCTCATGGTGCTCGAATTGACGCCGTTCGGCGCGTTGCCTATGTCTGCCCGCCGGAGGCCGGAATGTCGATGACCACTGCCGAAATTACGCCGCAAATCACGCCCGAGGAGCTCAAGAAGCTCGCCGAACAGTCGAACGCCTGGCCGTTCGAAGAGGCGCGAAAAATCGTGGCGCGGCTGAAAGCTAAACCCAAGGACGAGGTCATTTTCGAGACCGGCTATGGCCCCTCGGGCCTGCCGCATATCGGTACCTTCGGCGAAGTGGCGCGCACCACGATGGTGCGCCACGCCTTCCGCGTGCTCACCGAGGACAAGGTCAAGACGCGGCTGATCGCCTTCTCCGACGATATGGACGGCCTGCGCAAGGTGCCGGACAACGTGCCCAACAAGGACGCGCTGGCGCTCGATCTCGGCAAGCCGCTGACGCAAGTGCGCGATCCGTTCGGCACGCACCCCTCGTTCGGCGAGCACAACAACGCGCGGCTGCGCGCGTTCCTCGACCACTTCGGCTTCGATTACGAATTCGCCTCGTCCACCGACTATTATAAGTCGGGCCGGTTCGATGCCACATTGCTGAAGATGCTGCAGCGCTTCGACAAGGTGATGGCGATCATGCTGCCGTCGCTGCGCGAGGAGCGGGCAGCGACCTATTCGCCGTTCCTGCCGATCGATCCGCAGACCGGCATCGTGCTCCAGGTGCCGATCACCGCGCATGACGCCAAGGCCGGCACCATCACCTACGAGCACCCCGACACCAAGGAGCCGGTCACGGTCCCGGTGACGGGCGGCGCCTGCAAGCTGCAATGGAAGCCCGACTGGGCGATGCGCTGGGTGGCGCTCGGCATCGATTATGAAATGGCCGGCAAGGACCTGATCGACTCGGTCAAGCTGTCCGGCCAAATCTGCAAGGCGCTCGACGGCAAGCCGCCGGAAGGCTTCAACTACGAACTATTCCTCGACGAGCACGGCCAGAAAATTTCCAAGTCGAAGGGCAACGGCCTGACCATCGAGGAATGGCTGCGCTATGCCTCGCCGGAATCGCTGTCGCTGTTCATGTACCGCGAGCCGAAGTCGGCCAAGCGCTTGTACTTCGACGTGATCCCGCGCCAGGTCGATGACTATCAGCAGTTTCTCGACGGCTATCCGCGCCAGCAGGACTGGAAGCAGAAACTGGGCAATCCGGTCTGGCATATCCATTCCGGCAAGCCGCCGGTCGCGGACATGCCGATCTCGTTCACGATGCTGCTCACGTTGGTGTCGTCATCGAACGCGGAGAATGCCGAGACCCTGTGGGGCTTCATCGGCCGCTATCGGCCGGGCGTGACGCCGCAGAGCCATCCGAAGCTCAACGACGCGGTCGGCTACGCCATCCATTACTTCCGCGACTTCGTGCTGCCGGATAAGAAATTCCGCGAGCCGAGCGAGGTCGAGCGCAAGGCGCTGGCCGATCTGCGCGATGCGCTGGCCAATCTCAAGGCCGAATCGACGGCGGAAGAGATCCAGAACGTTGTCTACGAGATCGGCCGCCGCGAGCCGTTCCTCGATCATGCCAAGAAGGCCAAGGACGGCCGGCCCGGCGTGTCGCTCGACTGGTTCAACATGCTGTACCAAGTGCTGCTCGGCCAGGAGAAGGGCCCGCGCTTCGGCTCCTTCGTCGCCGTCTACGGCGTCAAGAACACCGTCGACATGATCGACGGCGCGCTGGCGCGTTCGGCCTAATCCCTCCCCCTTCGGGGGAGGGATTAGGCCAGCTTCACGAACTCAGCACGAAGCGGCGGTTGTCCTTCTGAACCGGGCGCGCATTCATCGGAAACAGCTTGGCAAAGGCGTCGATGTCGGTGCGCGCGACCATGATCGGTTCACGCAGCACCAACCAGTTCACGACTTCGCTGCAGGGCGGCGTCGTCAGCGATCCGGAGTAGCGGTAGTAGCCGCGCGCGGCCGGCAGCATCTGGTTGGGGTCTGCCGCGGCCGCCATCTTCACGGCCGGGCCTTCCTGGCCCGGCATGGCGGCGACGATCCGGCCGAAGGCCGCATTGGCCTTGCCGGCGGACATCAGCGCGCCGATCACGGCGAGATTGCCGCTCGCCTCGCGATGCACGAAATGCACCTCCATCGGATAGGCCTTGCCGGCGATCAGATGCTCACTCGGATGATGGAAGTGATATTGCAGCAGTTCGTATTTGCTCGACCCGACCGTGAGCGTATTGCCGGGATCGGCATTGACCTGGATGGTGTGGCCGTTGTTGACGATCATGTCCGGCTTCTTGGGCCAGCTGATCTTCAAGGCCGGCAATTGCGACTTGATGCTGCTCTGAATGTCGATCGGCGACTGCTGCGTGCCAACCGAGCAGGCCTTGCTGGCGGCGTCGAGATCGCCCCAATGCGACGGCCCGCCTTGTCCTTCGTAGCTCCAGTGTGCGCCTTCCGCGGCAAAACCCGGCGACGCGCAAACCGGGCACAGCGCCATACCGGCCAACACCTTCAACGCATTGCGACGATCCATCAGTGCCCCCTCGATAAAATAACCGGATACCAGTCGCGCGCATCAGCGCTGGGCGCGTTATCGCGCGCGACTCAGTTTCCGACGGGGGAACTCTATCGGGATCGCAAACCGCGATCCATCGGTGCCTACGAGCTGGGCGTTTACTGGCTGGCCCAGACGATGCGCGCGATCCACTCGACGTCTGCCATCTGCAGCGTGCGGTCCCGATGTTCGGAGTTCAGGGACTTCAGCTCGATGCTCTTGACCTGTTTGCGCTTGAGCTCCTTGGCCATGATCTCACCCTTCTTGGTCTTGACCACGACGCGGTCGCCTTTGCGCACCGGCGAGCCGGGCGAGACGATGATGATATCGCCCTCGCGATAAGCCGGCTTCATCGAGTCGCCGGAAATCTCCAGCGCATAAGCGTGCTCGTCGGTGATCGCCGGGAACGTGACTTCCTCCCAGCCCTTGCCGACCGGGAAGCCGGCGTCGTCGAAGAAGCCCTCAGTGCCGGCTTCGGCGAAGCCGATCAGCGGCACGCTGGAGATCGACGGTCGTGCGCCATCGGTAATCAGGGTGACGAAGGTGTCGACCTTGGTGTTCGTCGCCGCCAGCGCCTTGGCGACCGACTCGGTCGAGGGCCAGCGCGGCCGGCCTTCCGGGGTGATGCGCTTCGACTTGTTGAAGGTGGTCGGGTCGAGACCCGATTTCTTGGCGAGGCCGGAAGCCGTCATCTTCGAGCGGGCGGCGAGGCGGTCGATGGCATTCCAGATCTGGGCGTGGGTCAGCATGTCGTCACCGGCGTTTCGGCCTCAGCGGCCTCGGGTTATCGGTTATTATGTAGGAATTATAACCCCGAATCGGGCCTTTGTCACACTGATTATGGCATCGGGGGAGAAATTCCCCCAGCCCATCGCTTTTGCCGGCGTTCGGCCTTATGTCTGGGCCAGTTTTGCACACTTTCCGCCGCCGGGCCGGCAGGCCTAAGGCGTCCGATGCTGGAGTATCCGCCGGTGATCGCCCTCTTTGATCGCCTGTCGCGCCCTTTCCTGCGCGCCCTCGATCCCGAAGATGCCCATAATCTGGCGCTCAAGGCGCTGCGATTCGTCCCCCTCGGACAGCCGGAGCCCGATCCGCCGGAGCTCAAGGTCCGCGCCTTCGGCTTGAATTTCCCGAATCCGATTGGGCTGGCCGCCGGCTTCGACAAGAACGCCGTGGCACCCGACGCGCTGCTCAAGCTCGGCTTCGGCTTCGTTGAGGTCGGCACGCTGACCCCGCGCGCCCAACTCGGAAATCCGCGGCCGCGGGTGTTCCGGCTCGAAGCCGATGGCGGCGTCATCAACCGGCTAGGTTTCAACAATGGCGGCGCCGCGCCGGCGCTGGCGCGGCTGGCGGCGCGGGCCCGCGCGTCCGGGGCCGTCGCCGGCGGCGTCGTCGGCGTCAATATCGGGGCCAACAAGGATTCGGCCGATCGCAGCGAGGATTACGTCCGCCTGATCGAGACCTTCGCCGCGGTGGCGAGCTATTTCACCGTCAACGTGTCGTCACCGAACACGCCCGGCCTGCGCAGCCTGCAGCAGGCCGATGCGCTGGACGACCTGTTGGGGCGGGTGATCGACGCCCGTGAGAGCGTGCGCTCCCGCGCCGGGCCGACGCCAATTCTGGTCAAGATCGCCCCGGACCTGACCTTGTCCGAACTCGACGATGTCGTCGGCGTCGCCCGCAAGCATCGGGTGGACGGCATGATTGTGTCGAACACGACGATCTCGCGCCCCGCGGCGCTGCGCGATCAGGACAAAGCCCGCGAATCGGGCGGCCTGTCCGGCAAGCCGGTGTTCAAGCTGTCGACGCGGATGCTGGCCGAGACCTTCGTGCGGGCGGAAAGCGCTTTCCCGCTGATCGGCGTCGGCGGCGTCGATTCCGGCGCCACGGCGATCGCCAAGATCAAGGCCGGCGCCAGCCTGGTGCAGCTGTACACCGGGCTCGTCTACCAGGGCATCGGTCTGGTCGCGCAGATGAAGGCGGACATTGCCGCCGCCATCCGGCGCGGCAACCGCGAGTCGCTCGCGGCGATGGTCGGCGTCGATGCCGCCGACATCACGGCGGATAGCTGGCCGACTTAGCCCGGCCGATCACCGCTCCGGCAACGGTCTCTGCGCCAGGGTCGAATAGCGCAGCACCTGCAGGCCGCCGCGGAACAGGTAGAACGTCAGCAGCGCCAGCCACAGTCCGGTGTTGCCGAGCGACTGCATCGCCCACCAGGCGGCGAGATAGATCGCCAGCGACGCCGCCATCAGGTTGCGCATGTCACGCGTCCAGGTCGCGCCGACATAGACGCCGTCCATGATGAAGGCCGGAACGCCGATCAGCGGCACCAGCGCCGCCATCAGCAGGAAGTCGTTGGCGGCGTGGCGCACGTCGTCGCTCGACGTCATCAGCGCGATGATGAACGGGCCGCCGAGATAGAACGCCGCCGCCGCGCCGACGCCGAAGGCGATGCCCCAGCGCATGATCAGCTTCACGGCGTGGCCGAAGCCCGCGCGGTCGCGTGCGCCATAGGTGGCGCCGCAAAGCTGCTGCGCCGCATTGGCCAGACCTTCGAGAAAGAAGGTGCCGAGGAAGACGATGTTCTGAAGCACGGCGTTGGCGGCGAGCGTCACGTCGCCCGAGCGCGCGCCCTGCGCCGAGAAGAACAGGAAGACCGAGACCAGCGCCGCGGTGCGCAGCATGATGTCTCGGTTGATCAGCAGCATGCGCCACAGCTTGGCGCGATCGAAATGAGCCTTGCTGCGCCATTCGAAGCGGCCCTCGAGCATGCGCCAGGCCATCGCCAAGCCGAGCGCGAGGCCGCAGATTTCGGCGATGACCGCGGCCATCGCCGCGCCGCCGGCGCCCCAGCCGAGCCCGAGCACCAGGAGCACCGTGAGCACCATGTTGACGACGTTGACGGTGATCTGCACCGCCAATGCCTGCAGCGGCCGGGCGAGGCCGACGAACCAGCCGAGCATCACGTAGTTGCCGAGCGCGAAGGGCGAGGCCCAGCTGCGCAGCAGGAAATAGTGACGCGCGGCGGCGGAAACTTCGGCGCTGCCGCCCATGAGATCGAAGACGAAGTCGGTGATCGGACCGCGCAGCGCGATCAGCGCGACGCCGGACACCGCCGCGGTCATCATGGCGCGCGCCAGCACCGCGCGCTGCTCGTCATAATCACGGGCGCCGAAGGCCTGCGCGGTGAGCGCCACGGTGCCGCTGCGCAGGAAGCCGAACAGCCAGAACATGCAGTCGAACACCAGCGACGCCATGGCGACGCCGCCGAGGATGGCGGCATCGCCGAGCCGGCCGATGACGCTCGTCGCCACGACGCCG
>JAHCKF010000230.1 GCA_026125925.1 Pseudolabrys sp. | reverse complement strand
CCTTGGTCGTCACCGTGCGCTTGCGCAGCAACAGTGACAGCACCAGACGCGACGAGGCGCCGCCGATCGCCGAGGCAAGGATGTGCTCGGCGTGCCGAACCAGACGGAAGTCGGCCTCGTCCTTGGGGTCGAGGCTGATGCGGTGCGTGGTGGCGAAGTTCTCGAAGGCGTTGCGCGTGCGCTCCTCACCGAGATAGCGCGCCACCGTGCCGCTCAGCTCTTCAACCGTCACCGCGGAGCGCCACAGGCGGAAGGTCGGCGCGATCGGCGCCAGCGTCGTCGGCACGAAGGTGTTGGCCTGCAGGCGTTCGATCGGCGACGGCTCGCGGCGCAGCGAGAAGCCGATATAGCAGGCGATGTTGACGAAGAAGCTCCAGAGCACGCCATGCACCAGCGGCGACATGTTGAGACCGAGGAGATGCTGCGGCCGCAACAGGCCGATGCCCCAGGGCCCTTCGGTGAGAACGCGCTGTCCGATGACGCCGATATCGGCGAAGGTCGGCAGCAGCAGCGTGTAGCCCCACATCAGGATGCCGGCGACCATGCCGGCGATGGCGCCGGTGGCGGTGGCACGCCGCCAGAACATGCCGCCGAAGAAGGCCGGCGCGAGTTGCGCGATGGCGGCGAAGGACAAGAGGCCGATCGATGCGAGCTGCGAAGGCCCGGCGGCCCGGTAGTAGAGATAGGCGAGGATGAGGATGCCGAAAATCGATAGCCGTCGCACCGTCAGCAGCATCGAGCCGACATTCTCGCGGCCGGACAGCAGCGTCTCGCGCCGTTGCAGCACCAGCGGCATGATCAGATCGTTGGAGATCATAATCGACAGCGCCACCGATTCCACGATCACCATGGCGGTCGCGGCCGACAGGCCGCCGACAAAGGCGGCGATGGTCAGCACGTAGGAGCCGGACTGTAGCGGCAGCGCCAGCACGTACATGTCGCCATCGACGGCGTCGCCCTTGAAGGTGAGCAGGCCGGCGATCGCGATCGGCACGACGAACAAATTGATCAGCACGAGATACAGCGGGAATAGCCAGGCCGCGCGCTTGATCTCGTCTTCGTTGTTGTTCTCGACCACGGCGACGTGGAACTGACGCGGCAGCAGAATGATGGCGAAGAACGACAGCAGCGTCGTCGCCAGGAAGGTGTCGAGCGCCGGTTCGCGCGTGAACAGACTGGCGGCCTGCGGCAGTTGCTGTGCCGCCTCGAACAGGGCGCCGGGCCCGCCGAACATCCAGAAGGTGATGTAGGTGCCGACGGCGAGGAAGGCGAACAGCTTGACCAGCGATTCGGTGGCGATCGCCAGCATCAACCCATCCTGATGCTCGGTGGCGTCGATATGGCGCGTGCCGAACAGCACCGCAAAGGTCGCCATCGACAGCGCGACGAACAGCGCGATGTCGCCGAGCAGCGGCCGCGACAGATCGTCGGCCGGCGTCACATGCGCGAGGATGGTCTCGAGCGATGCCGACACCGCTTTGAGCTGCAGCGCGATGTAGGGGATGGTGCCGATGATGGCGATGAGCGCCACCGTCGCCGCTACCGCCTGACCCTTGCCGTAACGCGCGGCGATAAAGTCGGCGATCGAGGTGATGTTCTGCGCCTTGGCGAGCCGGACGATGCGGATGATGAGCGGCGCGAACAGCGCCAGCATCAGCACCGGGCCGATATAGATGGTGAGGAAGTCGTAGCCGGTGCGCGAGGCCGAGCCGACCGAGCCGAAGAAGGTCCACGATGTGCAGTAAATCGCCAGCGATAGCGGGTAGATCATCAGCCGGGCACGGCCGGTACGGCCGAGACCGGTTTCGCCGGAGCCGGCCTGGCCGAGCGCGGCGCTGCCCCCTGTGACCGGCGCGCGGCCGCGCCGCCGCAGCCGGTCGCCATAGCTGGCGACCAGGAACAGCAGGCCGATGTAGCCCAGCGCGACGGCGATGACGACCCAGCCTTGCAGCATTCCCGGCTCCGGAAGGGCTAAGCCCCGGCGTTACATTGCTATTTTATCGCCCCGAGACAGCGATTGATAGCTCTTCGGCAATCGCCGGTATTGGCGTGGTGCGGCAATGCGGCCTCGCCATGGCCGCGTGCAACGTTCTAGGCTCTCGGCCGCTGTCATGAGCAAGCTTTCGGGGCGAGGCGACGGAGGGGGAAATATGGCGATCATCGGCAATGCGATGCCGCTGATATCGCTCGACGCGTTTGTCATCGATACCGAGACCACGGGGCTCGACCCCGCCCGGGCCCGGGTGATCGAGATCGGCGCGGTTCCCCTCAGGGGCGGCAAGCTCGTCGAAGCCGAGGCCTGGCGTCAGTTGGTCAACCCGGGTGAGCCGATTCCCGAGGCGTCGACTCTTATCCATCACATCGACGATACCGCGGTGGCCGAGGCCCCCGGCTTCGCCGGCGCGTGGCCGGAGGTTGCCGAGCGCATGGCAGGTGCGGTCGTCATCGGCCATACCGTCGGCTTCGATCTCGCCGTGCTCAAACGCGAATGCGAGCGTGCCGGCCTGAGCTGGCAGCAGCCGCGTATCCTCGACACCAATCTGCTGGCGCAGGTGGCCGAACCGCGGCTCGGCGGCTATTCGCTCGAACATCTGGCGGGCTGGCTCGGCATCGCGGTGTCGGACCGGCATTCGGCGCTGGGTGACGCATTGTTGACGGCGCGCATCTTCCTGGCGTTGCTGCCGAAGCTGCGCGAAGGCCGGATCCGCACGCTGGCCGAAGCGGAGAAGGCCTGTCTCGCCCTCACCAATGTGCTCGACGAACAACACCGCGCCGGCTGGCACGAAGCGGTTGCGCCGGCACGCGCGCGGGCCGAACAGGCGCTCGGCCGTATCGACACTTATCCGTACCGGCACCGCATCGCCGATGTCATGACATCGCCGGCGAAGTCGATCGCCACGGCTGCGCCGTTGCGCGAGGCACTCGGCGTCATGGCGCGCGACAAGATCTCGTCGCTCCTGGTTTCGACGGTCGCTGGGGCGGCTGGCGCGCCGTTGCGCGTCGCCGATGCCGCCATCATTACCGAACGCGATGTCATGCGGGCGCTGAGCGAGCGCGGCGCTTCGGCGCTCGATGTTGCGGTGGGCACGTTTGCCAGCCGGCCGGTCGTTGCCTTGCCGTCGGCCGCCTTCGTTTATCGCGCCCTCGGCCGCATGGGCCGCCACAAGCTGCGCCATCTCGTCGTCGAGGACGGTGAGGGGCATGTCTGCGGCATCGTCAGTTCGCGCGATCTGCTGCGGCTGCGCGCGCAGGAGGCCGCCATCCTCGGCGACGCCGTCGACGGCGCCGACGACGTCCCCGAACTCGGTGCCGCCTGGGCTCGCCTTCCCCGCGCTGCGGAAGGCCTCGTGGCCGAAAATGTGAGCGGCCGCGATATCGCGGCCGTGATTTCTCGCGAACTCGGCGCGCTGACCCGCCGCGCCGGCGTGCTGGCGGAGCGGCGCATGCGCGAAGACGGCAAAGGTGCGCCGCCCTGTACCTATGCGCTCTGCGTGCTCGGTTCGGCCGGCCGCGGCGAGAGTCTGCTCGCGCTCGATCAGGACAACGCCCTCGTCTTCGCCGAAGGCGAGCCGGGCGGTGCCAACGACCAGTGGTTTGCCGCCTTCGGCGCCGTCGTCGCCGACATCCTGCACGAAGTCGGCGTGCCGTATTGCACCGGCGGCGTCATGGCGAAGAACGAGGCCTGGCGCGGCTCGGTTGCCACCTGGCAGGAGCGGCTGACCTCCTGGGTCGCGCGCTCGAAGCCCGAAGACCTGCTGGCGATCGATATCTTCTTCGATCTGCTCGCGGTCCATGGCGATGCGCGTCTCGCGAATGATATCTGGCGCGCCGGCTTCGACGTGGCCCAGGGCCATGCCGCTTTCGCCAAAATGCTGGCCGAAAATGCCGGCGACGTGCCGCACAGTTTCACGCTGCTCGGCGGCATTCGCACCGAGAACGGCCGCATCGATCTCAAGCGCGCCGGGCTGTTCGGCATCGTCACGCTGGCGCGGGTGCTGGCGATCCGCCATCACCTCGTCGAGCGCGGTACGCCGGCGCGGCTGCGCGCGGCGATCTCGGCGCTGAACCGCAGCGTCGCCGATCTCGAGGCGCTGAGCTACGCGCAGGAGACGTTTCTCGATCTCATCGTGCGCCAGCAGTTGGCCGATATCCGCGCCGGTCTGCCCGCGGGCAACAAGGTCGAGGTGAGGTCGCTCAGCGCGCAAGATCGCGAGCGCCTGAGCGCCGCGCTCGGCGCGGTGAAGCATCTCAACACGCTGACGCGCGATCTTTTGTACTGAGAGCCATGATTTGACGCCGCTCCGGGAAGCGGGGCATTGATGCGCTCGGAAGGCCGGCGCCTGGTGGGCCGGATCGTCCTCGAAAGTCGTTCCCTATTGCCTGCTTTACCCTTCATCTTTCGCACGACCGCGTTCCGCAATGTTGCGGAGACCATGTTGTTCGCCGCCGTCGGCGGGCTGACGCTTGGTCTTCTCGGCATGCCGGCCGGCTATCTGTCGGGTTCCATCCTCGCCGTCGCCATCGCCGCGCTTGGGGGGCGGCCGATGCAGGTGCCGATGCCGATGATGCGCGTCCTTGTCGTGATGATCGGCATCTCGCTGGGTGCGGTGGTCACGCCGGAAACCTTGCGCGGCGTCGCCAGCTATCCGCTCAGCATCGCCGTGCTGCTGGCGGCGACGATCGTCATCGTCATCGCCGGCACGGCCTATCTGCGCGCCGTCCATGGCTGGGATCAGTTGACCGCTTATCTCGCCTCGGTGCCGGGCGGGCTGTCGCAGGTGATGGCGCTCGCCATCGAGTTCAAGGCGGACGTTCGCGCGGTCGCGATCGTGCAGACGGTGCGTATCATCATCCTGTCGGTCGGGCTGCCGGCGCTGTTCGCCGGGCTGGGCCTCGTCGATCACGCTTCAGGCACAACGAAAGCCGGCTTCTCGCCGTCGCAGTTCGACGAGCTCGCTATTCTGGTCGTCGTCTCGGCCGCGATCGCGATCGTCGCGCAGAAACTGCGCGTGCCCGGTGGCCTGCTGTTCGGCGCCATGCTGGCCTCGGCGGCCTTGCACGGCACCGACATGTTGCGCGTCGTCATGCCGTGGTGGCTGTCCTATGTGGTGATGATCGCCTTCGGCGCGGTGAGCGGCGCGCGCTTTGCCGGCACGCCGCTCAAGTTGCTGCTGCAATACACAGGGGCCGCCTTCGGCGTCTTCGCCGTCGCCATCGTGATCAGCGGCGGATTTGCGGTGCTGCTCCTGGGCCTGCTCGACATTCCCATCGCCGAAGTCATGGTCGCCTACGCGCCCGGCGCCGTCGATGCCATGCTGCTGCTGGCCCTGGCGCTGCACTTCGACCCGGTTTACGTCGGCACGCACCATCTGGTGCGTATCTTCTTCGTGATGATGATTACGCCCTTCGTGGTGCGGCTGCGGGCGCGCGGCCTTGCGAAAGGGCCGGCCGTCAAGCCGTCGGCGGATTCTGTGGACGACTAGCGATCATTCAGCCGCGAGCTGCTGCCGGCTCTTCGGCAGTTGCAGGCGATCCCAGACATCGACCAGCGCTTCGGCCAGATGATCGATCAGCGCGTCATCGTGATAGGGCGACGGCGTGATGCGCAGCCGTTCGAGGCCGCGCGGCACGGTCGGGTAATTGATCGGCTGGATGTAGATGTTGTGCTCGGTCAGCAGCAGGTCGCTGGCGATCTTGACCTTCTCCGGATCGCCGACCAGCACCGGCACGATATGCGTATCCGACGGCATCACCGGCAGGCCGGCGGCGTTGAGCACGGCCTTGACGCGCGCGGCGCGGTCCTGATGGCGGTCGCGTTCCCACTGCGAGGTCTTGAGATGGCGGATGGCGGCGGTCGCCGCGGCGCAGATCGCCGGCGGCAGCGCGGTGGTGAAGATGAAGCCCGGCGCGTAGGAGCGCACGGCGTCGATCATCGCCG
>JAHCKF010000023.1 GCA_026125925.1 Pseudolabrys sp. | reverse complement strand
GTGAACACCGCCGCGGGCCTCGCCTATGGCCAGCCGGACTATGTGATGAAGGGCTGCGGCATGGGCCGCGAGGCGACGATGTACCTTTTGGAGCGCGGCGTTCGCGTCACCGGAACGGACGGCTGGAGCTGGGACGCGCCGTTCTTCTTCACGATGAAGAAATATGCCGAGACGCGCGACCCGTCGATCATCTGGGAAGGCCATCGCGCCGGCCGCGAAATCGGCTATTGCCACATCGAGAAGCTGCACAATCTCGAGAGCCTGCCGGCGACCGGCTTCACCGTGAGCTGCTTCCCGGTCAAGGTGCGCGGCGGCTCGGCCGGCTGGACCCGCGCCGTGGCGATCATCGATTAGAGCGCCGCAGCAAGCCGAGTGACCATGATGAGCAAACCCGCCGCGACCAACCTCCGCATCGATCCCGAGCGCTTGTGGGACGACCTCATGGAGACCGCCAAAATCGGTGGCACTCCGAAAGGCGGCATCTGCCGCCTCACCCTCACCGACCTCGACCGCCAGGTGCGCGACTGGTTCAAGGCGGCCGCGGAGAGTCTCGGCTGCACCGTCACCATCGACGACATGGGCGCGATGTTCGCGCGTCGTCCCGGGCAGCGTAACGACATCGCGCCGATCGCCATGGGCAGCCATCTCGACACCCAGCCGACCGGCGGCAAGTTCGACGGCACGCTCGGCGTGCTCGCCGCGCTCGAGGCGCTGCGCACCCTGCACCGCGCCGGCTACGAGACCTTCGCGCCGATCGAGGTCGTCAACTGGACCAACGAGGAAGGCTCGCGCTTCACCCCGGCGATGATCGCCTCCGGCGTGTTCGGCGGCGCCTTCGACCGCGACTGGGCGCAGGCGCGCACCGACCGGAGCGGCGTCAGCTTCGGCGAGGCGCTCGACGGCATCGGCTATCGCGGGCCGGAACGCTGCGGCGAGCATCCGCTGTCGGCGTTCTTCGAGGTGCATATCGAGCAGGGCCCCAAGCTCGAGGCCGGTAACAAGGACATCGGCGTCGTCACCGGCGTGCAAGCGATCCGCTGGTACGAGGCGACGTTGATCGGCCAGGACAGCCACGCCGGCACCACGCCGATGCAGCGCCGCCACGACGCGCTGCTGGGCGCTTCCAAGCTGGTGCAGGCCGTCAACGCCGCCGCGCACCGCCATCCGGGCGCCGTCGGCACGGTCGGCCTGCTCGAGGTCAAGCCCGGCTCGCCCAATGTCATCCCGGGCGAGGTGTTCCTCACCATCGATCTGCGCGATCCGCGCGAGGACGTGCTCGACCGGATGGCGGAGGAGATCGCCGCGGAAGCGCAGGCCATCGGCGCTGCGCATGGCCTCGAGGTCGCCGTGAAGAACATCCTCGCCCAGCCGGCGGTGCATTTCGACCCGCAATGCATCGCCTCGGTGCGCGCCGCCGCCGCGGCCTGCGGCTTCGTGACCGAGGATCTGATGTCGGGCGCCGGTCACGACTCCGTCTATGTGTCCCGCGTCGCGCCGACGACCATGATCTTCGTGCCGTGCAAGGACGGCATCAGTCACAACGAGGCGGAATATTCGAGCAAGGAGCAATGCGCCGCCGGCGCGCAGGTGCTGCTGCAGGCCGTGCTCGACTACGACCGCAAGCTGGCGGAGAAATTGGGCTAGGCGCTACAGCGCTTCCTTGCGCGCATGCAGCGCCATGGCGATCAGCGCGATGCCGCCGAACACCATGTTGATGCCGACCAGCAGGCCGAGCGCCCAGACCGCCGTCGACGGCAGGCCCATCAGCAGCATGGCGGCGAGCACCAGATCGACGGCGCCGCTCGCCAGCATCCAGCCCCACTGGCCGGACAGTTCGCGGCGGTGGTCGAGCGAGAAAAAGATCGAGGCGATGCCCTCGATCATGAAGAAGGCGATCAGGATCAAGGTCAGCGACAGCGCGCCGGCGATCGGCTGCGCCAGCAGCCAGCCGCCGGCCAGGATCGCCAGCGCCGCCGATACCAGCGCCCACCAGAAGCCCGGCGCGTTGCGCATCCAGAAGGTCGTGATCAGGCCGATAATGCCGCTGACCAGGAACAGCCAGCCGAACAGGATGGTCACCGCCAGCGTCGCCAGCGGCGGGATCAGGATGGCGATGGCGCCGAGGACGAGAAGGGCGATGCCCTCGGCCAGATAGAGCTTCCAGTGTTCATGGAGCGCCTTGACCACCGCGCGTTGCATGGCGGCGACATCGCTGTTTTCCTGCGGGGGCGGCAGATCGGTCGGCATGGCAATTCTCCTGGGGCGGGTTCGGGCCTCGGCTGACGGAACTTAGCCCAATACCGGGCCGCACCGCCACATCGAGCCTATTTCTCCACCCAGTCCCCACACTTGGCGACGTCGCCCTGCCCGCCCCAGGGCATGATCGGCACCGACGAGGTCGAGTTCTTCGGCGAACCCTCGATGATGCGGTCGCTGTAGACCATGTAGACCAGCACATTGCGCTTGGCGTCACAGCCGCGGACGATCTGCATCTTCTTGAAGAACAGCGAGCGGCGCTGTCGGAACACGTCCTCGCCCTGCTCGAACTTGGCCTTGAACTTGATCGGGCCGATCTGCCGGCAGGCGAGCGAAATGTCCGAGACTTCCTCGGCGACGCCGATCCAGCCCTTGAAGCCGCCGCGCTCCGGCACGGTGAAGTGACAGGCCACGCCCTCGACCTCCGGGTCGTCGAGACCGTAGGTGGCGAGCTTGTCGTTCGGCGTCAGCCACTTGAACACGGTCGATTTCTTGAAGATCAGGTCCGGCTGTTCGGCGGCCAGCGACGAATTACCGCCGAGCGCCAGGAACAGTGCGACAGCAACGACAATGAAACGATGCAAGGATACGTCCCTCCATAGGCAGCTCGCCTTAGATAGGAGCAATACCGTCGCGCGTGAAGTCGGCGGTAGCGGGCTCTCTTATTCTTTTTCGCTTTCTACTACGTATTATTCCGGAGGCGGTTCCGCGCAGCATAGATCATGCGCGCATAATATTTTTACCTGTCGATTACACACTCTCGAATCGAAATCATCATCAAAGCTGCTGTCGAGATCTCTTACCATGCGCTTGAATACACCGATTGTTGACGTCGAATTTCCTTTGACCGACGGCAAGACCATCGTCTCGACGACCGACCTGCACGGTACAATTACCTACGCCAATACCTACTTCATCGAGGTCAGCGGCTTTACGGAACCGGAACTGATCGGCGCACCGCAGAATATCCTGCGTCATCCCGATATGCCGGCGAGCGCGTTCAAGGATCTGTGGGGCACGATCAGGGCCGGCCTGCCCTGGCGCGGCATGGTCAAGAACCGTCGCAAGAACGGCGAGTATTATTGGGTGATGGCCAACGTCACTCCGGTGATCGAGAACGGCAAGGCGGTCGGTTACATGTCGGTCCGCACCAAGCCGACGCGGGAGCAGGTCGACGTCGCTACCAAGCTCTATGCGCAGGAGCGCGCCAAACCCGGCAGCGTCAAATTGTGCCAGGGACAGCCGGTCTTGTCGTCCTTTACCACCGGCTCGTTCATCCAGCGCTATTCGATGGCCGCGCGCACACGTGTCATCATGGCGATGCTGCTGGCGTCGATCGCCATCGTCGGCGGGGTGACCGTCGCGCAAAGTCTGCCGTGGTGGGTGAGTGCGGCCGCCGGATTGGCCTTTGTTCTCGCCAGCTCGGTCTGGTTCTATCTCGAACACAACATCCTCGGCCCGATCAAGGAAGTGGTTCGTGCCGCGCAACGCATGGCCGGCGGCGATCTCACGAGTCAGATCGCGACGACGCGCACCGACGAGATCGGACAACTGCTGCGTGCGACGATGCAGCTCAATACCAACCTGCATTCGATCGTCGGCGACATCCGCAACAATTTCAACGATATCCTGGCGGCGACCGGCCAACTCGCCGGTGGCAACCATGACCTTTCGGAGCGCACCGATTCTCAGGCCGCCGCCCTGGAGCAGACCGCCGCGAGCATGGAAGAACTGACCTCCGCGGTGAAGCAGAACGCCGACAATTCCCGCAACGGCGACCAATTCGCTGGTGCTGCCCAGCAACTGGCGGAAAAAGGCAGCGCCATCGTCGGCGACGTCGTCTCCACCATCGCCGAGATAAGCGACTCCTCCAACAAGATCGCCGACATCGTCGGCATCATCAACGGCATCGCCTATCAGACCAATCTGCTGGCGCTGAACGCGGCGGTCGAAGCGGCCCGCGCCGGCGAGGCCGGGCGCGGCTTTGCCGTGGTCGCCACCGAAGTGCGCAGCCTGGCGCAGCGTTCGGCGGCGGCGGCGACCGACATCCGCCAGTTGATCGAGACATCGGTTGCCAAGGTCAAGCAGGGCACCGTGCTCGCCAACAATGCCGGCACGGCCATGGAAGAAATCGTCACCGCGGTCGGGCGGATGACCGGCTTGATGGCCGATATTGCCAATGCCTCGAACGAACAGAGCACCGGCATCGCTCAGGTCAACGATGCGGTCATGCAGATGGATCAGGTGACGCAGCAGAATGCCGCCCAGGTTCAGGAAGCCGCGGCCGCCACCGACAATTTGGGACAGCGCAGCAACAAGCTGATGCAGGCCCTCGAGGTGTTCAAGCTCGGCCATTCCGCCTCTTCGGCGGAAGGCACGGCCACGCGGGCGGTGCAGAAGCGGCCCACCTCCGCAGGCCGCGTTCGCAAGGCGGCCTGAGCGGATCAAACGCTCCCGAAGCTGCAGCGTATTCGCCCGTACGCCGCCCACCAGGCGGCGCGCGGGCGATCGCTCACATGCCGAGCAGCCGCGGCAGGAAGGTCGACAGTCCCTCCCAATAGGTGACGAGCACCAGGAAGCCGAGCATCGTCAGCAGCCATGGCCACACCGCGACCGTCAGTTCGGTGATGCCCATCTTGGCGATGCCCGACGCGACATAGAGGTTCAGGCCAACCGGCGGATGGCAAAGGCCGACCTCCATGTTCACCGTCATCAGGATGCCGAAGTGGACGGGATCGATGCCGAGCTTGACCGCGACCGGGAACAGGATCGGCGCCATGATCAGGATGATCGACGACGGCTCCATCACGTTGCCGGCGAGCAGCAACAGAATGTTGACGATCAGCAGGAAGCCGACCCAGCCGAAGCCCTGCGCGATCATCCAGTCGGCAAGCGCGTGCGGGATGTTCTCATAGGTCATCAGGAACGAGAACAGCACGGCGTTGGTGATGATGTAGAGGATCATCGCGCTGAGGTTCGCCGACGACAGGAGCACGCGCGGCACGTCGCGGAGCGTCAAGTCCTTGTAGACGAACACCGCGATGATGAAGGCGTAAACCGCGCTCACCGCGGCCGCTTCCGTCGGCGTGAACATGCCCGAATAGATGCCGCCGATGACGATGACGATCAGCGCCAGGCCCCAGAACGATTCGCGGAACGCCTTGAGGCGCTCGCCGAAAGTCGCCTTCGGCATCCGCGGATAATCGTTGCGCCAGGCGCGATACCAGGTCGTCAGACCGAGCAGGAACGCGAGCACCAGCCCCGGCACGATGCCGGCGATGAACAGCTTGCCGACCGACGAGTTGGTCGAAACCGCGAACAGCACCATCGGAATCGACGGCGGAATGAGGATGCCGAGCGAGCCGGACGTCGTAATGACTCCGGCGCCGAAACGCTTCGGGAATCCCTGAGCCACCATCGCCGGCAGGAGCACCGAGCCGATCGCCACTACGGTCGCCGGCGACGAGCCGGAGATCGCGGCAAACAGCGCGCAGGCAACGACCGCGCTGAGCGCCAGGCCGCCGTACCAGTGGCCGACCATCGAGGTGGCGAAGTTGATCATGCGCCGCGCCACGCCGCCGTGTGTGAGAAAGTTGCCGGCGAGGATGAAGAACGGGATCGCCATGATCTCGAAGTTCTCGATGCCGGTGAACAATTTCAGCGCCACCGATTCCGTGCGCACGTCGGTCAGCGTGAACATGAACGTCAGCACGGTGAGGCCGAGCGCGATGGAGACCGGCATGCCGGTCAACATCAGCGACAGCAGCAGCGCGAACACGACGATCACGCGCATGTACTGCGGCAGAACGATCACGTGGGCGGATTGCGCGAAGCAGACCGCGGCGATCAGGATCGGCAGCAGAATCACGATGACGGCGAGCGGCGAGATTCCGCTCCGCTGCGGCGCGGCCGGGGCGGACGCGGCATCGGCCGGATGCAGCGCGTCGGCGGCGACGGCTTCGGCATCGAGCCCTTCCACCGCGCCGGCGTCGTGATGCGGCAGTTCGCCGGTCCAGTAGAACCACCACGCGACCTGCAGGAAGCGGAAGCACATCAGGCCCGAGCCGAGCGGGATCGCCAGATAGACGAACCACATCGGCCACTCGAGATCGTTCGACTGCTGCCCGGTGTGCCACATCTGACCGACGAAAGACGCGCCGAAGGCGGCGACGATCGCCGTGAAGAGCGCGCCGCACAGCAACGCGAAGGTGATGACGCGCCGACGCGAGTGCGGCGCCAGCATGTTGACGAGCACGTCGACGCCGACATGGATGCCGGTTCGCACGCCGTAGGCGGCGCCGAACTTGGCCATCCAGATGAACATGTAGATGCACAGTTCCTGCGCCCACGAGAGGTCGCGGGCGGCGAGCCATTTGAAAATCGCGGTCAGGATCGCGGCCAGCGTCGTCAGACCGTGCGCCGTCGACCATTTGGCAAAGTCGATCGATAGGCCGGTGCCGTAGCGATGGATGACGGCCACGAAGATCAGCAGCGTCGCGGCGGTGATCAAGGTGGCGATCAGCCACTCTTCAATATGATCGAGCGCGCGAGAGAGCACTTTCCCCACGAGATGTTCCCCCTCAGAAACAGTGGGGACCGGGAGCTGTCCACTCCCGGTCCGATTCACGATTTTTGTTATGCAGGCCGCCAGATTACATCTGGACGTGCAGCTCTTTGGCCATCAGGTCGAGAATTTCCTGACCGACGCGGCCCTTCGCCCAGGTGTAGGTCGGGCGCATGGCTTTCTGCCATTCGGCCTTCTGCTCGTCCGTCAGGTAGTGGAGCGTGGTCTTGCCTGATTTTTTGATCGCTTCGAGCGCGTCCTTGTTTTCCTGGGACGCAATCGAGTTGGTGTAGTCGGTGGCGTCGTTCATCGCCTTGTCTAGCTGCTGGCGAATGTCGGCCGGCAGGCCATTCCAGAACTTGCTGTTGACGATCACCGCATACTGCAAATGCGCGTGGTTCGAGACGGTGATGTCCTTCTGCACCTCGTAGAACTTCTGCGTCAGGTAGTTCGACGGCGTGTTCTCGCAGCCGTCCACAACGCCGGTCTGCAGCGCCTGGTAGACTTCCGAGAACGCCATGATCTGCGGGATCATGCCGAGATCGCGGAAGTAGCGGTCGGCGATCTTGGAGCCCGAGATGCGGACCTTGAGGCCCTGGAAATCGGCCGGATGGATCAGCGGCCTGTTCGCCGAGACCATGTGGAAGCCGTTATCCCAATAGGCGAGGCCGGTGATGCCCTTGGCTTCGAGCTTCTTGAAGAGCCACTTGCCGACCGGACCCTTCATGGCCGCGTCGTAGGTGGCATCGTCCTTGAACAGCCAGGGCAGGTCGAGCGCCTCGAATTCCTTGGCGCCGAGGGGGGCGAATTTGGCGGTCGACGGCGCCAGCATCTGCACCGAGCCGAGCTGCAGGGCCTCGATCTCTTCCTTGTCCTTGTACAGCGTGGAATTCGGGTAGACTTCGACCTTGACCTTGCCGTTGGTGTACTTCTCGGCCAGCTCCTTGAACTTCAGGGCGCCCTTGCCTTTCGGCGTATCGTTGGCGACGACGTGGCTGAATTTGATGACGATGGGCGACTGGGCGGCGGCCGCAGACGCGGTCAGGGCCAGTGCGGCAACCGCACCGACAAGCGCGACGAACTTTTTCATGAGCAATCCCAAGCGTTTCCTGAAGGGCTCTTTTGACCCGCCAGGAATGGCGGGCGCTTTCGGCCCCTAGGGGTGAGGGCCGGGACATTTTGACACGCGTCACCCGGCCATCTTGATTTCTATAACGGTTTCGCCCTCGCGAAAAGCCCGGATTTTGGGCTCAGGCCCAGAGGCGCTCGCCTTCGAGGCCCTTGTAGAGGCCGGCGACGAACTCGCCGTAGCCGTTGAACAGCAGCGTCGGGCGCCGTTCCCCGGTTCCGATCACCTCTTCGGTCGCCTGGCTCCAGCGCGGATGCGGGACCTCGGGATTGACGTTGGCCCAGAACCCGTACTCGGACGCCTGCAATTTTTCCCACATACCCTTCGGCCGTTCCTCGACGAAGGAGAAGCGCACGATCGACTTGATCGACTTGAAGCCGTACTTCCACGGCACCGCCAGCCGCAGCGGCGCGCCATGCTGCTTGGCCATCGGATGACCGTAGGCGCCGGTGGCGATGAAGGCGAGATCGTTGGTCGCCTCTGCCATCGTCAGTCCTTCGACATAGGGCCATGGGTACCAGGGCTGGCGCTGGCCGGGCGCGACTTTCGGATTGAGGAAGGTTTCCATTTTGACGTACTTCGCCGAGCCCTGCGGATTGGCGAAAGACACCAGCTTGGCGAGCGGGAAGCCGGTCCAGGCGATCGCCATGCCCCAGGCCTCGACGCAGCGATGGCGATAGGCGCGCTCCTCGAGTCCCATCTTCTTGATGAGATCGTCGGCGTCGATCTCGATCGGCTTCTCGACGAGGCCGTCGATCTTCACCGTCCACGGCCGGATCGGCAGCTTCTGCGCCTGCTCGGCGACATCCTTCGACGAGTTGAATTCGTAGAAGTTGTTGTAGTTGGCGTTGACCTTCTCGGCGGTGATCGGCCGGTCGAGCGTGTATTTGTCGTTGTGCCTGGCCGGATACAAACCGGCATTCGGGTCGGGAAGGTTGGCGGCGTCGGAGGCGCGCTGCGCCTGCGCCAGACCGGAGGCCAGCACCGGAGCCAGCGCCAGCGCCCCGGCGCCGCCGATGATGAGCTTGCGGCGGCTGAACACCAGGTGTTCGGGCGTGATCTGGCTCTGCGGAATTTCCCAACCGCGGCGGCGAATGATGTTCATAGTGTGACCCTCTCTCGGCCTCGTCCCTTGTTATACGAAGTAAGGCGGCGCGGGGATCAAACGCAAATCACGGATACGGGAGAAGCCGGCCTCGGGCGGGGTCGGCATCCATCCGCGGATGCGGAGCCGAGCCGTTGCCTGCGGCAGGTCAGGCCCGCTCGCGATAAAGGCCCCATACGGCGTAAAGCGCGGCGAGCGTCGCGGCCAGAAACAGAACGGACAAAAGCATGCCCTCTGTCGCCCAATGCAGGGCCCGGGCGAGGTCGTAAATCACATAGATCGCGAACGTGAAAGCGAGGCCATAGAGATAGGGCCGCCCTTTCGCCGCGGCGAGCGCCGCGATCACCGCCACGGCGGCTTCAAGCACAATCGACGTGAGAAGCATGGTCATGCGGGTAACCCTGCCACCTGGTGTGCTTGTCCGGCGCTAACCACGCCATGGACAAGCACAAACGCGGCGCGGCGGTCGCTCGATGCGAGCCCTACTCCGCCGCGCGTTTCGCCGCCACCACCTGATCGGCCTGCCGGCCGGTCAGTTCGGCCATGTGGTCGAACTTGAAGCTGAACGAGCCGACACCCGCGGTCGCCGAGCGCACCTCGACGATGAGGTCGCCGATCTCAGCCTCCGCCATCTGCGCCCGCACCGTATCCCAGCCGTCCCAGCCCTCGCGGGTGTCGAAGCCGAGGATATGGCCGCGCCGTCCGGACAGGATGGCGTTGATGCGCGCGGTCGCGTCGTTCGGACAGACGATCTCGACCAGATGGATCGGCTCGAGCAGCACCGGCTGACATTGCGGCAGGCCTTCGACAATGGCGATGCGGCCGGCGGTGCGGAACGCCATGTCGGAGGAATCGACGGTGTGATACGAGCCGTCGGTCAGCGACACCTCGACATCGACCACGGGAAAGCCGAGCGGCCCGTGGGTGAGCGCATCCCTGATACCCTCCTCGACCGCCGGGATGTAATTGCGCGGCACCACGCCACCGGTGATCATGTCGTTGAACTTGAAGCCGCCCTCGCGCGGCAGCGGCTTGATCTCCAGCACGACGTCGCCGAACTGGCCGTGACCGCCGGACTGCTTCTTGTGCCGGCCGCGGATGGTGATCGATTTGCGGATGGTCTCGCGATAGCCGACCTTCGGCCGATGCGTCAGCACCGGTACGCCGTAGCGATCGGCGAGCCGCTCGGTGGCGACGCGCAGGTGCATTTCGCCTTGCCCCCACATCACGACTTCATGGTTCTCGGTGTTGTGGATCACCGTGAGCGAGGGGTCTTCTTCCGTCAGTTTGGTGAAGGCGACGCCGAGCTTGACGTCGTCCTTGCGTTCCTTGGCCTGCACCGCCATGGCCAGGATCGGCGCAAACGGCTTGACCGACACCAGCGAGTCGATGGCATGTTTGCCGGCCGATAGCGTGTCGCCGGTCTTGGCGCCGTCGAGCTTGCCGAACGCCACCGTCTCGCCGGCCTTGGCCGCGCCGCGCTTGCTGAACGTCGCGCCCATCAGGGTAAAGACACCGGAGACGCGGCCGGCATCGCGGCGCGGCGCCAGGAAGTTGGCGCCGTCGGCGACCTCGCCGTTGAGCACGCGGGCCACCGACATCTTGCCGCCATGCGCGGTATGGAATGTCTTGAGCACGATGGCGACGGGATCGCCGTTCGGCTTGAGGCCGAGCCGCGCCGCGGTCTCCTTCACGCCTGGCGCTTCGTGGCGCAGCGCCTTGAGAAGCCGCAGCACGCCGTTCGAGCGCGTCGCGACACCGAGCAGCACCGGGCACACCACGCGCTCGCGCAATTCCTTGGCCAGATCGTCGAACACCCGGTCGCGCGGCGGCTCCATGTCGCCGAGCAGTTGCTCCAGTAGTTCGTCGTCGTGATCGGCCAGCGTCTCCAACATGGTGAAGCGCGCTTCCTTCTCGCGGTCCTTGTTCTCGCCGGCGAGCTCGATCACTTCGGAGGCGGCGTATTCGCGATAGACATGGGCGCGCTCCAGCGCCAGATCGACGAAGCCGGAGACGATGTCGCCGTTCCAGATCGGGATCTGCCGCAGCAGCAGCGGAATGCGAGACGCCGGCTGCAGCAGCTTGATGGTCTCGCGGACGCGCTTGTCGGCCTTGTCGATCTTGTTGAGGAACAGGAAGTGCGGAATGTTCTGGTCTTCCAGCTCGCGCAGGATGAGCTGGAGCTGCGGCACTTTCTTCTCGTCCGCCTCGCAGACGACGACGGCGGCATCGACCGCCGGCAGCACACAGCGCATGTCGTGGATGAATTCGATCGAACCGGGACAGTCCACGAAAGTGTAGCTGTCGCCCATGAATTCGGTGGTGGCGAACGTCGCCTCGACGCTCATCTTGTGCTGGCGCGCTTCCTTCGAAGCATCGCCGACGGTCGAGCCCGCATCGACGGAGCCTTGGCGCGCGATGGCGCCGGTGCGCGCCATTATCGCATCAAGCAGCGTGGTCTTGCCGCTCTGGAATGGGCCCACCAGCGCGATGGTGCGGGGGCCCCTGGAACTTATCAGCGGGGAACTCGTGCCTTTCTGTTGCGTAGCCTGTTGCATGGCAACCTCCCTGGCCGGGAGCTGGACCAATTTTACCCGGCCCGTACGCTGATCGTTTCAGGCCGCGGCGGCACTGGCAAGTCACGATTGCCGGTTTGCATTGCAAAATCCGCGCCTCAGATTTTCGGAAGCACATTAGGTGGCTGGAACGCCGATATCGCGGTCGGACAATGCCTTCACATGCTCGCGATGCCGTTCGCGGCGGTATCGAGACGCGCCGGCAGCGCCAGCAACCGTTAACGCCGCTGCGGCATTTCGGCTGCGGCAAAGGTCTCGATCGCTTCCATCAACCGCGGCCAGACCGGGTCGTCTGGCACCGGAATGTGGTTCTCGGAGTCCAATGTCATGAATTGCGCGCCGGCAATGCCGGCCGCGAGCACGCGCGCCTGCTCGATCGGCGAGACGTTGTCCTTGCGCGCGTGAATGACCAGCGTTGGCACGCGGACCTGCGGCAACAGCGCCGTGATGTCGATGTCGTCGCAGGCCACCCGCAAACGCGCCGCCATGTCGCTGGAACTGGATATCCGCTGCATTTCGGCAAAGGAACTCAGGTGCGCGCGCGACGCGTCGGTCAAGTACAGCGAGCTGAAAGCGCGCATGAACGCCGAATTCTCGTCGCCCCATCCCTGGCTCATCATGGCGAGCATGGTCTGCGACGCCGTCGCGTCGCTCGGCGAGCCGCGGCGATTGCGGCCCTGCACGTAGCCACCGTAGAGAATGAGACGCGAGACGCGCTGCGGATGCCGGGCGGCGAAGGCGACGGCCGCCGCCACACCCTGCGACAGCCCGAGCAGCGCGAAAGGTTCATCCCCGAGGCCCGACACCGCCGCCTCGAGATCGCGCTCGAAGGCTGCTTGCGACAAATCGGATACAGCGCGGTCGCTCAGCCCGTTGCCACGGCCATCGTACCGTATCACCGTGAATTGCGCCGCGAGGCGTTGCAGAAACGGCCGCCAAACCGGGCTCTGCCAGTCGTGCTCGAGATGATTGAGCCAGTTCGCGGTCTTGACCAGCACCGGACCTTGTCCGGCCGCGGCCACCGCCAGCGTGACGCCGTCCGATGTGCGACAGAACGTAATCGTCTGATCCTGCGTCGCCATAGTTGGCGGTTGCGGCGGCGGCCCGGCGGCGTCATCGACCGCGCCGATAAAACGGAAGCCCTTGCGGGCGACGGTCTTGATCAGTCGCTGCGCCGTGCCGTCATCGCCGATCGCCTTGCGCGCGGCATTGATCCGGGTCGCGAGGGTCGATTCCGACACGATCCGGCCGCCCCAGACGCCGGCGATGAGGTCGTCGCGGCTCACCACCCGGTCGCGATGCCGGATGAGAAACTCGAGAAGATCGAAAACCTGCGGCTCGGCGGCGACCTGCCGGCCGTCATCCCACAATTCACGGCGCTCCGTGTCCAGCGTTCGCCCGGAGAACTGGTAGCGCATGGGCCGCCTCGCCTGTCAGGCCCTAAAATGAAGCCTTTCTCAAAGGGAAATCAAGCGGCTCTCAAAGCGGCGCAGGTCGCGGCCGGGCACCTTGGGTGCATCAACAACCCCAGCCCAGGAGCCCGCCATGACCTGCCTTGACGCCGAATACCGCGACCGGAAAAACGGCATGATCGATTACGAGCACTATCGACGGGTCGCCGCCGAACAGCGCCGCACGGCACGGGTCCGGATTCTCACCACCGCGTGGCGGGGACTATGTTCGCGGATCAAATGGCCGAAACCGCAGCAGAAGGGGTTGGTGGGCTGGCGCGCCTCGTCGTCGCCGCAGATTTAGCCGCGGCGGCCTATCAATACGCCGATGAGCGCGGCGGCCGCGATCACGCCGAACACCGTCTCGCGCGAACCGTTACGCATGATGTCTTCGGCGGCATCGGCGGAGCGGCGCCCGAGCAGTTCGGCCTGTCGCTGCACCTCGCTGCCGAGTTCGGCTGTTGCACGTTCGCTCCGCCGCAGCGTGTCCTTCGCCTCCGCCTTGATTTGGGCCAGCGTGGCGGCCGGACGCTTGGGCGAACTTCGCGCCCGGATCGCGACAACGGCGAACATCAGGACAGCGATCAGCGCCGCGGCGCCGCCTGAAGAAGCAAAGCCGGCCAGCGGCCCGTGCTGCGCGGCAACCACATAATACAGCGCGGCAAAGCCGATGGTCACGGCGATCACCGCAAAGATCAGCCCGAGCACGCCGAGCGCCGCCGTCACCGCGGCGCCGGCGGCCTGAGCCTTGGCCTGACCGATCGCCTCATCCTTATAGGCGCGCGCCAGGAGCATCAGCCGCTCGGGCTGGCCGTGCAGCGCGATGTTGATGAGCGGCCGCAATGCCTTCAGCATCAATTACGGCCCCGCGTCATCATGCCGATGATGATGCCGACGAACAAAGTGCCGAAGATGGTGCCGAGCGGCTTGGTGCGCGCCATGTCCTCGAGTTCGGCGGTCATGCCGCGTACCTGGTTCTGCGCCGTGGCGGCGGCATCGCTCGCCAGTTGGCTCGCCTGACCGGTCACCGTTTCGCCGACGTTCTTGGCCGTGCGATAGGCTTCCGAACCGGCGTTCGATACGAACTTGGTCAGCGTTTCCTGGATCGCAGCAATGTCGCCTTTCAGCTTGCTCAGGTCGGCGGCCAGATCGTCGCGGGCATTGCCGGCCTCGGCGTCGATCCTGGATGCGCCCTGGCGCGCCTCGTCACTGACATCGTTCCGCAGTTTGTTGGCCTGGCTGCCAAGATCGGTCATCGCGCTCTCCGTGGGTTCAAGGGCTCCTGCCGCCAACGAGAGCGCAACCGCAAGGTTCCTGCCGCCACGGAATTAAAAAAGCCGGCACACGTGGCGTGTGCCGGCTTTATCATTTGACGCAGCGGGCGCCGCGCGAACGACGTCTATTTCAGATTGCCGCAGAAGCGCTGGATGCGCGTGCAGGCATCCTCGAGATCCGAGGTCTTGGTGGCGTAGGAGATGCGGAACGCCGGGCCGAGGCCGAAAGCCGAGCCTTGCACCACCGCGACGCCTTCCGCTTCCAGAAGCTCGGTGACGAAATCCTCGTCGGTCGCGATCTTCTTGCCCGAGGCCGTCGTTTTGCCGATAGTGCCGGCGCAGGACGGATAGACATAGAACGCGCCTTCCGGCGTCGGACACTTGATGCCATTCGCCTGGTTGAGCATCGACACCACGAGGTCGCGGCGCTCCTTGAAGATGACGTTGTGTTTGGCGATGAAGTCCTGCGGACCGTTCAGCGCCTCGACCGCCGCCCACTGCGACACCGCCGCCGGGTTCGACGTCGACTGCGATTGCAGCATCGCCATCGCCTTGATCAGTTGCTCGGGACCGCCGGCGTAACCGATGCGCCAGCCGGTCATGCAATAGGCCTTCGACGTGCCGTTGATGGTCAGCGTGCGCTCATAGAGCTTCGGCTCGACCTGCGCCGGCGTGTAGAACTTGAAGTCGTCATAGACGAGGTGTTCGTACATGTCGTCGGTCATGACATAGACATGCGGATGACGCACGAGCACGTCGGTCAGCGCCTTGAGCTCGGCCTGCGTGTAGGCGCCGCCGGTCGGGTTCGACGGCGAGTTCAGGAGAAACCATTTGGTCTTGGGCGTGATCGCCTTCTCGAGCTGCGCCGCCGAGATCTTGAAGCCCGACTCCATGGAGCAGACGACCTCAACCGGGGTGCCGCCAGCGAGATAGACCATGTCCGGATAGCTGACCCAATACGGCGCCGGGATGATCACCTCGTCGCCGGGGTTCAGCGTCGCCATGAAGGCGTTGTACAGCACCTGCTTGCCGCCAGTGCCGACCGTAATCTGCGACGGCTTGTAGTCGAGGCCGTTCTCGCGCTTGAACTTGGCGGCGACCGCAGCCTTGAGCTCCGGAATGCCGTCGACATTGGTGTACTTCGAGGCGCGGCCCTCGCGGATCGCCTTGATGGCGGCTTCCTTGATGTTGTCCGGCGTGTCGAAGTCCGGCTCGCCGGCACCGAGGCCGATGACATTGCGGCCCGCCGCTTTGAGCGCGCGCGCTTTGTCGGTCACCGCGATGGTGGGCGACGGCTTGATGCGCTTGAGGCTGTCGGCGAGGAAGGCCATCCATTTTCTCCGGAAAATCCGCCCCGGCGCGGCGCCGGAGCCCTGTTTTGGCGGCCCTGTGGTAGTGCGCGCCGCGCGGCGGAGCAAGGGGTTCGATCCGCCCAAACGGTGAAGAAAATCGATGACTGCGATCGATCCCCTGTATCGGTCGGCCCGCCTCTGCCGCCGGGTCGCCGTGAGACCCTTCTCTACCCCGGACGGCTAGGCCGGCGGTGCAATGGTCCGCCGGCCGCGCGGTCATCCTGGGGCCGCTGACTGGTCTTTGTACGGGCGCCGATTACAATCGTTCGAGGCTGCGAGTCGATGGCATCGCTTGGCGAGCATCCGGAGTATATTTTCCGTAACGAAGCCGTTCGTAGCAGGTAATCTCTGCGCCAAGCCGCAACGAGAAAACGTTCTTAAGAAAGCGTCGTCCGCCGGCCTTCGATTTGCCGGACTTTGCGGGCACATCGCGCGGCGGGGACAAGATGGCGAGGAATCTAGCGGGACGTTTCGATATGTACACGCTCTACTCGATGCAGAGCTCGGGCAACAGCTACAAGGTTCGCCTGGCGTTGTCGGTGCTGCAGGCGCCCTACACGCTGGTCGAAGTTGACATTCTTCAGGGAGAGAGCCGGACCCCGGAATTCCTCGAGAAGAATCCGAACGGTCAGGTGCCGCTGCTCGAGGTCGCGCCGAATCGCTATCTCGCCGAATCGAACGCCATTCTCTGGTATGTCGCGCGCGGCACGGAGCTCGCGCCCGAAGATCCGATCGAACGCGCCGAAGCGCTGCAATGGATGTTCTTCGAGCAGCACAGCCTCGAGCCGAACATCGGCACCGCCTATTTCTGGCTGTCGCTGATCAAGGGCGGCCGCGATCTGCAAAGCCACGCGCTCGAAGACTGGATGGAGAACGGCAATCGCGCCCTGCGCGTGATGAATGCGCATCTGACGAAGCACGACTACTTTGTCGCCGGCCGCTTCACCATCGCCGACATCGCGCTTTATGCCTATACGCACGTCGCGCATTTGTGCGACTTCGATCTGACGCCGTACACCGCCGTGCGCCAGTGGCTCGATCGCGTCGAGGCGCAGCCCTACTACGTGGCAATGGGCTGGCAGCCGGAAACGATCGCCGCCGAGTAGATCGGCGCCGATGTCGCGGCGATATCAAGCTGACATTTGGGAGGTTTTGCGCGCAACCGACGGCGCGCCGGAAAAGGCACCGGCCGCCCGAAAGCCTGAGGGGGGAATGGCTTCCGGGCAGCCGATGGTTACGCGCTATCGCTTACTGCGAGAGCGCGGCAGCAGTGGCGCGATCGAACTCGCGCTGTTCGGCCGCGGTGAAGCGGGTCTGCGTCGCCACCGGGGCGTAGGCATAAGCCTGGGCGCCACGCACCGTCTGCTGGACGACAGGCGCGCTGACGTCCTGGTGCAGGACTTCCGACGCGTCGCTGGCGAAAGCCGAAGTGGCGAAACCGGTCGCGAGCAACGCGGCGGCAAAAGCGATCTTGGTGTTCATCTTGGTCATTGCATTAACTCCTCTTGGCAAGACGAGTGTCATCTAGATGTCGCATGGCGTTCGACAAGAGGCGCGCAACGAACGTTAGGCGCGACGACAATCACGCTCGCGTGCGTGAGGCGTGAAGGTGCGAGAGTTGATTCGTGTCGCGCGCATCGCGACGGCAAAACAAAATGCCCTGTCCATCGCGTTTTTTGGCGATGGCTTGTTCTCTTCGCGGCGGCGCGACGATCAACGCGCACATCGTTTCGACGGCGCGAAGCGCATTCGCGCCGATGATAAGAATGTCAGCCATGCAATGATCGACAGGATCACTGCTGTTACTGACGCAGAGCGATGTGCGTGTTAATGCCGCCGATACATCACGCAACGTCATGACAGCAATCGCATCTGCAAATCGGTGACGCGGCGCTTTGGTCTAAAGTCGAATGCGGCGCGCATCGTCGTCGGCGTGCGCCTGGCTTGTCCCGGCCGCGAGCGCGGCCGGCGGCACGCCGCACGACCGACCCGCGCCTTCGCGCGCGCTCTCCTGGAAGGCCGCGGGCCGGTGCATCGGCGCTTGCGCCACGGCCCGCCCGGCACAGGCCGGTATTAACGGCGCGTTAACCATGTCCGCCACGAAACCGCCCCGGTTCCCGAAACGCTTCGCCACATTCGGGCCGAACCGAAGCCAGGTTCCAACGTTACACATTCGACGCAAGTGATTCTGAAACTCCGATCCGGTGGTTTCGTAATGCACAGACTCGAACATTCCGCAGGTTTCCGCGGCCCGGCCAGCCCCTACGGCGCCGGCGTCCAATCGCGACGTGTCGTCCTCGCCGAACTGACGGCCATTGCCGGCCTCTCGATCGCCACCGTCGTGGCGGTGACGGCGGTATCGGTCGGCATGGCCCGCGCCGCTGTCGGCGACGGCGTCATCGGCAATGATGGCGGCGTATTCGCCATCGCGCTGGTGCTCGGTCTCGCCTTCATCGCGATCGGCGGTTTCGCGGTGCTGATGCCCGGCGGACGCCGCCATCCGCGGCACTAATCCGCAGCCCCGACAAGCGGCTTCACGCGTTAGGGTGGCAGCATCCTGCTGAGTGAGGTCCCGACATGCTGCCCGTCACGCTGCGCCAGGCCTGTCTTGCCGCCATCATCGCCGTTCTGCCCGCTACCGCCGGCGCGCAGACCTTTTCGTCGTCCGCCGGCCCCCTGAAGGTCGAGACCGTGGCGCCCGGTCTCTCGCATCCCTGGGCGCTCGCGTTCCTGCCGGACGGCAGCATGCTCGTGACCGAGCGTCCGGGCCGCATCCGCATCGTTGCGAAGGATGGCATTGTATCGAAGCCGGTCGAGAACGTGCCGCGCGTCTTCGCCCGCGGTCAGGGCGGCATGCTCGACATCATCCTCGATCGCGACTTCGCGCAAAATCGCCTCGTCTATTTCTCCTACGCCGAGCCGGTCGATGGCGGCGGCCGCACCGCGCTGGCCCGCGCTGTGCTCGACAGCGGCGACGCGCCCGCCTTGCGCGACGTCAAGGTCATCTTCCGCCAGGCCGGCCCGCCTTCGCGCAGCAATCACTTCGCGGGCCGCATCGTGCAGGGGCGTGATGGCAACCTGTTCATCACCACCGGTGACCATTTCACCGATCGCGACATGGCACAGACGCTCGACAACGATCTCGGCAAGATCATCCGCATCACGCCGGATGGCGAAGCGCCGAAAGACAATCCCTTCACCGGTCGTACCGGCGCGCGCGCCATCGTCTGGTCCTATGGCCACCGCAACCCGCAGGGCCTCACCATCAATCCGGCCGACGGCGCGCTGTGGGAACAGGAGCACGGCGCCCGCGGCGGCGACGAGATCAACATCATCGGGCCGGGCAAGAATTACGGCTGGCCGCTGGTGAGCTACGGCGTCAATTACGACGGCAGCGCCGTCGGCACCGGCAAGCAGAAGGCGGAAGGCATCGAGGATCCGGTGTGGCACTGGACGCCGTCGATCGCGCCGTCCGGCCTCACCTTCTACACCGGCGACCTGTTTCCGCAGTGGAAAGGCAGTCTGTTCAGTGGCGCGCTGCGCGGACAACTGCTGTCGCGGCTTGAGATCAAGAACGGCACGCCGGTGAAGGAAGAGCGGTTGTTGCAGGATCTCGGCGAGCGCATTCGCGACGTGCGCCAGGGGCCGGACGGCGCGCTCTATCTGCTCACCGACGCGGAGGCAGGTCGGATCTTGCGGGTGAGCCCGGGTAAGTGAGATGCCGTCATTCCGGGGCGCGCGTTGGCGCGAACCCGGAATCCAGCCCGGTCGAATGCGCATCTGGATTCCGGGTCTCGGCCTTCGGCCGATCCCGGAATGACTTCTTCAAAACTTGTGAAACACGAAAAACGCGCCGAGCGCGATGAAGGCGAAGCCGATGCCCTGGCTCCAGGTGAACGCTTCCTTCAGATACAGCGTCGAGAAGGCGGCGAAGATCACCAGCGTGATGACTTCCTGGATGGTCTTGAGCTGCGCCGGATTGTAGACGCCGCTGCCGATGCGGTTTGCCGGCACCGCGAGGCAGTATTCGATCAGCGCCAGTCCCCAACTGATGGCGATCACCTGCAGGATCGGCACTTCCTTGAAACGCAGGTGCCAGTACCAGGCGG
>JAHCKF010000229.1 GCA_026125925.1 Pseudolabrys sp. | reverse complement strand
TCCGGGCCGTCCCGGAATGACAAACACTAATGCCCCTCGAACGAGATCAGCGTGCGCACGGGCACGTCCATCTTGCGCAATTTGTCGGCGCCGCCGAGCTCGGGCAGGTCGATGACGAAACAGGCGGCCAGCACCTCGGCGCCGAGCTGCCGCATCAGCTTCACCGCGCCTTCGGCGGTGCCGCCGGTCGCGATCAGATCGTCGACCAGAACGACGCGCTCACCCTTCTCGACCGCGTCCTGGTGCACCTCCATCTCGTCGATGCCGTATTCCAGCGAATAGGCGATCCGCGCCGTGGTGTGCGGCAGCTTGCCCTTCTTGCGGATCGGCACGAAGCCGGCCGAGACCTGATGCGCCACCGCGCCGCCGAGGATGAAGCCGCGCGCCTCGATGCCGGCGACCTTGTCGATCTTCATGCCGGCCCAGGGCTGCACCAGCTCGTCGACCGCGCGGCGGAACGCCCGCGCATTGCCGAGCAGCGTGGTGATGTCGCGGAACACGATGCCGGGCTTGGGATAGTCCGGGATCGAGCGGATCGTGCTGCGGAGATCGGTTTCGAGGGCGGTGGTGATCATAAGTGCTTAAAACACTGCATTTCTTTCGGTAGCCGCAGATTGGCGAAGTTGGGCGCATCAGGCAAGAGTCTCGCATTTCATGCGGATCGGCTAACATCGCGCGCGACGGATCGCCCCGGGGGATCGATGAACCTGCGCCAGCTCAAGTATTTCATCGGTGTTGTTGACGCCGGAAACATGACAAGGGGCGCTGAGCAACTCCATGTTGCGCAGACCGCGCTGGGGATGCAAATCAGGCAGATTGAAGAGGAGATTGGCGTCGCGCTGCTGGTTCGTCATTCTCGCGGCGTCGAACCGACTCCGGCCGGCAAGCTGCTTTATTCCCGCGCCCACGACATTCTGAGGCTTGTAGAAGAGACGCGCCGCGAGGTTGCCGCCTGTGAAGGCGACAGCGTCGAAGCGGTCCGGCTCGGCATCACACCCGCGCTGATGTTGGCTTGCGGTTCCGATATCGCCATCGCGGTGCGTGAACGCCTTCGGGGCGTCTCGCTCAGCATGGTGGAAGCCATGAGTCACGTACTGGTCGAAATGCTCTCCCGGGGCGAAGTCGACCTGATCCTCTGTTACGACGTTCCGGATTTGCCGCAGTTTTCGCGCACCGCTCTCCTGCAGGACGAGTTGGTCCTCGTCACGCAGCCAGACGGTCGAAACGGCAAGCCGGTCGCTTTTGCCGACGCGCTCGACCGGAATTTTGCCATGCCGGAGGAAGGCGATACCGTGCGCAGCGCAGTATCGCGTGTCGCCCGCGATCTCGGCCTTGAGCTCAAAATCATTTACGAAGTGCGTTCGGTATCGGCGATGAAGAGCCTTGTGAACCGTGGCCTCGCCTCCAGCATCCTGCCTTATTTTTCCGTCGCCGACGACGTTCGCAACGGGACGCTCGACGCGCAGCCGATCACCATGCCGCCGATCCGCCGCACGCTGTTTCTTGCGGCGTCGAAGCAGCGTCCACAGGTCCGCAACGAGATCGGCATCACGGGCGCGATCCGCACCGCGCTGACCGGCCTGATGGAGACGCTCGGTCCGCTGGCGTATCCGCTTTGGAGTAAATTCGACTAGCGCGGAAGCTCATTGCCCGGCCAGCGGATTTTCCGCTGTCTCCCCTCGGCCAATCATATTGGATTTCCTCCCCGCCGATCCCCCTTATGTCCGCATCCGCTCGGACCAACAATGAGGGAGACGACGATGGATTATCGGAAACTGACGGTGTTTTTCGCGGCGTTTTCGTGCTGCCTCGCTTTTGCGAGCATGGTGCGTGGCGAGACTGCCGATATAGCAATGGCGATCGCCGCCGAGTCCAATCCCGTCTCCCCGCAGGTGACGACGGATGAGATGCGGCGCATCGTTCGCGACAACAGCGCCATTGTTCTCGACACCCGGACTCACGCGGAGTTCGACGCCGGTCATCTCCCGAACGCCCATGTGATCGACGGCGCGCCGGACGTGCGTCTCGCAGCGGTCGACAAACTCACGAAGGGCAACAAGGCCGCGGCGCTCGTGCTCTACTGCAACGGCCCCCATTGCCAGGCCAGCCGGCGGTTTGCCACTGCGCTCAAAGACGCCGGCTATTCGAATGTACGCCGATATCAACTCGGCATCCCGGTATGGCGGGCGCTCGGCGAACCGCTGGTCATTGAAACCGCCGGCATAACCCGCGTTTTCAGCCATGATCGAACCGCCGTATTCATCGACGTGCGGCCGCAGTCGGACTTTTCAAAGAGCACCGTTACCGGCGCCGTGAATGCACCCATCGACGAGGTCGTGAGCGGCAAGATGAAAAAGCCGCCCTTCCCGCTCGACGATTTCAACCGCCGGATCGTCCTGTTCGGCGCAGACGGCGCAGACGCGCGGAAATTTGCCGACTACATGAGCGGACGGCCATGGCACAATGTCGTCTTCTACGCCGGGCGTTACGAGGTGCTGGCAGCCGCGTTGAAGCAGAAATAACCGGCCGGCGAGAGAAAAACTGCGGCGGCGCGTGATGCGCCGCCGTTGTCATGTCCGGCCGCGGAGCACTCTGCCCGCCACGGCGTCGAGCCTGGCGAGCAATGCGGGATCGCGCGCGTCCGGCGCGGTGACCAGCGCCGCCTCGAGCGCGCGGTCGGAGCCGATCGGGCACGGCTCGTGCTGGCGCGGGAAGTCGCGCGCCAGCCGCGCCACCAGCCGCTGCGCGGCGGCGGCGTTCTCCATCAGCACCTTGATGATGTCGGCGACCTGCACGGCGTCGTGGTCGGGGTGCCAGCAGTCGAAGTCGGTCACCATGGCGACGCTCGCGTAGCAAAGCTCGGCCTCGCGGGCGAGCTTGGCCTCCGGCATGTTGGTCATGCCGATCACGGAGTAGCCCAGTTGCTTGTAGGTCATGCTCTCCGCATAGGTGGAGAACTGCGGCCCTTCCATGCAGACGTAAGTGCCGCCGCGCGCATGGCGGATGCCTTCCGCTTGCGCCGCCCGCTCGATGTGGCCGGCGAGCAGCGGCGACACCGGATGCGCCATCGAGACATGGGCGACGCAGCCGGTGCCGAAGAACGAACTGGCGCGGCCGAAGGTGCGATCGACATATTGGTCGACCAGCACGAAGGTGCCGGGCGGCAGATCCTCTTTGAACGAGCCGCAGGCCGACAGAGAGACGAGATCGGTGACGCCGGCGCGCTTCAGCACGTCGATATTGGCGCGGTAGTTGATGTCGGACGGCGACAGCCGGTGGCCCTTGTCGTGGCGGGACAGGAACACGATCGGCAGTCCCTCGATCTCGCCGAACCGCAGCGGGCCGGACGGCTCGCCCCACGGGCTTTCGATGCGCGTCTCGCGCGGGTTCGTCAGCCCCGGCAGGTCGTAGATGCCGGAGCCGCCGATGATGCCGAGAACCGCCTTGGTCATTGAGCTTTCCCCTGCCTTGACCCCACCCCCACCCCGCCCCTATATTGTCTGTCAGGAGCGGGATCAAGGAGTTTTGCCATGGGCTACGTCACGATCCGCGACGATACGCTTTGGGCGAACCATATCGAAGGCGACGCGGCGCTGAAGGAACACATTCAGGCGCTCAAGCCCGGCGAACTGATCGACCTGGAAGTGGATGGGATCGTCGGCAGTTGGGAGAAAACCCGTATCGGCAAGGACGGACGGCCGCAGCAGTCGATCAAGCCGGTCGGCAAGATGAAGCTGATTTGGAAACGGTTTCAGACGCGTCGCAAGGAGGTCGTCGAGATCCGCAAGGTGCAGACCGCAGATTCCTACCTCGCCGCGCTGAGCGACACATTGTCCGAATGGAACTCGCCGGCGGACGAAGAGGCCTTCCGTGATCTGTGAACGCGGCGACGTCGTCGTCGTCCCGTTTCCGTTCGTGGACGTTGCAGCGGAGAAGCGACGTCCGGCCATCGTATTGTCCCGCCGCGAATTCAATGACGCCAACGGACATTCCGTCTGCGCGATGGTGACGACCGCAGGCCAGACCGCATGGCCCAGCGACGTCGCCATCACCGATCTGCCATCGGCAGGGCTTCGCCGCGCCTGCGTGGTGCGTTTCAAACTCTTCACGCTGCCGAACGCGATCATCTTGCGGCGCGCCGGCGCCCTCGCCGAAACCGACCGCGCCGGCGTCTTTACGGCCGCGCGGATAATCTTTCTCTGACCGGTCCGTTCAAGAAAAAGGCCCCGTCGCCGGGGCCTTTCATCGAACGGTTGCCGTGCGCGAGCCTCAGTGCACCGAGGCCCAGACCTTCTTCTTGGTGAAGTACAGCAGGCCCGACAGCACGATCAGGAAGATCATGACCTGGAAGCCGAGCCGCTTGCGCGCCGTCATGTGCGGCTCCGCGGTCCACATCAGGAAGGCCGCGACGTCCTTCGCCATCTGCTCGACGGTGGCCGGGGTGCCGTCGTCGAAGGTCACCTGATCCTTCGACAGCGGCGGCGGCATGCCGAGCGCATGGCCGGGGAAATACTTGTTGTAGTGCGCGCCCGGCGGAAGCTGGAAGCCCTTCGGCGCGTCCTCGTAGCCGTGCAGCAGCGCGGCGATGTAGTCCGGCCCCTGCTCCTGGTACTGCGTGAAAATGTCGAACACGAACCACGGGAAGCCGCGCTCGTAGGTGCGCGCCTTGGCGATCACCGAGAGATCGGGCGGCGCGGCGCCGCCATTGGCGGCGCGGGCGGCCTGCTCGTTCGGGAACGGCGCCGGGAAGTGATCCGCCAGGCGGCCGTCGCGCTCGAACATGTCGCCGGAGTCGTTCGGGCCGTCCTTGATCTTGTATTCCTTGGCGACCTGCGCGGCCTGCGCGGCCGTGAAGCCCGGACCGCCCGCCTCCGAGAGGTTGCGGAAGCTCAGATAGTCCATCGAATGGCAGGCCGAGCAGACTTCCTTGTAGACCTTGAAGCCGCGCTGGAGCTGCGCCTCGTCGTACTTGCCGAACGGCCCGGCGAACGACCACGACTGGCGCGGCGGCTGCACGGCGCCGTGGGCGCCGCCTTCGTCGGCCGAGAACGCCGAGGACGACAGCACCAGCATCGAGCCGGCGGCGACGAGGGTGAGCAGATTGCGATACATGGTGCGATCGTTGGTCATGACCCGCCCTCTCACGCTTTCGCGCCCAGGACCGATTCCGAAATCGAATTCGGCAGCGGCTTGGTTTTCTCGAAAATGCCGAGCAGCGGCAGCACGACGATGAAGTAGCCGAAGTAGTAGACGGTCAGAAGCCGCGCCGCGATGACGTAGAGGCCCTCCGCCGGCTTCGAGCCGAGCCAGCCGAGGCCGATGCAGGTGATGACGAACAGCCAGAAGAACTGGCGGTACAGCGGGCGGTAGCGCGCCGACTTCACCTTCGAGGTGTCGAGCCACGGCAGGAAGGCGAGGATCGCGATCGAGCCGATCAGCGCGCAGACGCCGAGCAGCTTGTCCGGGATCGCGCGCAGGATGGCGTAGAACGGCAGGTAGTACCACTCGGGCACGATGTGCGCCGGGGTCACCGCCGGGTTCGCCGGGATGTAGTTGTCGGCGTGGCCGAGATAGTTCGGCACGTAGAACACGAACCAGGCGAACACGATGCAGAAACACGCCATCATGAAGCCGTCCTTCACTGTCGCATAGGGCGTGAAGGGCACGGTGTCCTGGTCCGACTTCGGCTCGACGCCGGTCGGGTTGTTCTGGCCCGCGACGTGCAGCGCCCAGACGTGCAGCACCACGACGCCCGCGATCACGAAGGGCAGCAGGTAGTGCAGCGAGAAGAAGCGGTTCAGCGTCGGGTTGCCGACCGAATAGCCGCCCCACAGCCAGGTGACGATGAGGTCGCCGACGCCGGGAATGGCCGAGAACAGGTTGGTGATGACGGTCGCGGCCCAGAAGCTCATCTGGCCCCACGGCAGCACGTAGCCCATGAAGCCGGTCGCCATCATCAGCAGGTAGATGATGACGCCGAGGATCCAGAG
>JAHCKF010000228.1 GCA_026125925.1 Pseudolabrys sp. | reverse complement strand
CGGTCGACCCTCCCCTCCAGGGGAGGGTGAAGACGCCCAGCCAATCCAGCACATTTGTGCGTCTTTCCCCCCTCACAAAATCCGACTAGAACGCCGCCCATGTATGACATTCGATGGATTCGAGAGAACCCCGAGGCTTTCGATCGCGGCCTGACCCGCCGCGGGCTGGAGGCGTTGTCCGCCAAACTGATTGCGCTGGACGAGAAGCGCCGCGCCGCCATTACGGCTTCCGAGCAGGCGCAGGCGCGCCGCAACGCCGCGTCCAAGGAAATCGGCCAGGCCAAGGCGAAGAAGGACGAGGCCGCGGCTCAATCGCTGATGGCCGAGGTCGCGACGCTCAAGGAGACCATGCCGGCGCTCGAGGCCGACGCGAAGAATTTTGCCGAAGAGCTCGACAGGGAGCTGGCGCAGATCCCGAACGCGCCGGCCAATGACGTCCCCGAGGGCGCCGACGAGCACGGCAATGTCGAGAAGTCGAAGTCGGGCGAGAAGCGTTCTTACGCCTTCACGCCGAAGCAGCATTTCGAGCTCGGCGAAGATTTGAAGCAGATGGACTTCGAGACCGCCGCGAAGCTGTCCGGCGCGCGCTTCGTTGTCCTGCAGAAGGGCCTTGCCCGTCTCGAACGCGCGCTCGGGCAGTTTTTTCTCGATACTCATGTCGATGAGCACGGCTACACCGAAGTCAATCCGCCGCTGCTGGTCAAAGACCATGTGATGTTTGGCACGGCGCAGTTGCCGAAGTTCGAGGACGATCAGTTCTGGGCCGTCAGCGGCGACGTGTTCGCGAACAACGCTGCCGCGTCCGATATGAAAGGCGCGCGCTGGGGCATGATCCCCACCGCCGAAGTTCCCCTAACAAACCTCGTCCGTGAATCCATCGTCGCCGAGGACGAACTGCCGCTGCGGCTCACCGCCTGCACGCCGTGCTTCCGCGCCGAAGCCGGCGCCGCCGGCCGCGACACGCGCGGCATGATCCGCCAGCACCAGTTCACCAAGGTCGAACTCGTCTCCATCACCACGCCGGAGAAATCGCGCGAGGAGCACGAGCGCATGCTCGCCTGCGCCGAGGCGGTGCTCAAGAAGCTCGACCTGCATTACCGCGTCGTCACGCTCTGCACCGGCGACATGGGCTTTGCTTCGCAGAAGACCTATGACATTGAGGTCTGGCTGCCGGGCCAGAACATGTATCGCGAGATTTCGTCGTGCTCGGTGTGCGGCGATTTCCAGGCGCGGCGCATGAATGCGCGTTTCCGCGACAAGGACAACAAGGTGCGTCACGTTCACACGCTCAACGGCTCCGGCGTCGCCGTCGGCCGCGCGCTGATCGCGGTCATGGAAACCTATCAGCAGGACGGCGGCTCGATCGCCGTGCCGGATGTGCTGAAGCCGTATATGGGCGGCGTGAACGTGATTGAGAAGAAGTGATGCACGCTCACGTGCGACACCCGCTTTCTTGTCCCTCCCCTAAAAGGGGAGGGTGGCTTCTCGCGAAGCGAGAAGCCGGGTGGGGGCTGCATCTGCGACAAACCCCACCCGTCCGCTCGCTGCCGCTCGCGTCCACCCTCCCCGAAGACGGGGAGGGATAAGGAAGAACAATGCGCATTCTCATCACCAATGACGACGGCATTCACGCGCCGGGGCTCAACGCCTGCGAACAGATCGCGCGGGCGATCTCCGACGACGTCTGGGTCGTCGCCCCGGAGACCGATCAGTCCGGCGTGTCGCATTCGCTGTCGCTGAACGATCCGCTGCGCCTGCGCGAGATCGACGAGCGGCGTTTCGCGGTGAAGGGCACGCCGACCGACTGCGTCATCATGGGCGTGCGCCACATCATGAAGGCGAAGCCCGACGTCATCATCTCCGGCGTCAATCGCGGCCGCAACGTCGCCGAGGACGTTTTGTATTCCGGCACGGTGGCCGGCGCCAAGGAAGGCACGGTGCTCGGCATCCCGTCCTTCGCGCTGTCGCAGGCCTATACGTTCACCACCAAGCATCTGCCGAACTGGCAGACCGGCATCGCGCACGGTCCGGCGCTGATCGAGAAGATCCTCAAGGAGGGCATCCCGAAGGATGTCCTCGTCAACATCAACTTCCCGGATTGCGCGCCGGAGGAGGTCGCAGGCATCGCGGTATCGACGCAGGGCAAGCGCGACGCCGAGTTCCTGCACATCGACGCGCGGCACGACGGCCGTGGCAATCCATATTACTGGATCGCCTTCGCGCGCGGCATCAAGCCGGCCGGTCCCTCGGGCAGCGATCTCGCCGCGCTCGACAACAAGAAGATTGCGGTGACGCCGCTGCGGCTCGATCTCACCGACGAGCCGTTCATGACCAAGCTCGCAGCGCTTCTGGCCTGACTTGTCCCGGGCGCGGCGCAGCGTGAACGGAGCGCGTCTTGGCGCGGAAGCGAACGGTGCGGCGTAGAACCGGGACCGCCGAAAGCTCGTTCGTTGGAACGAGTCCGGCTCTGCGGTGCGTCACCATAGCGCGTTGAAAACGCGCGTTGTCGCGCTTGTGGTGCCGCACCGCGTCCGGGGCAAGTTGCTTACGCCACCGACGACAGATCGATCAGCGCCGCTTCGAGCTTCTCCGACTGGAACGGCTTCTGCAGCGTCGGCCGTCCGCGGAAATGATCGGGCAGGGCGCCGGCGCCGTAACCGGTAACGAAGATGAAGGGCAGGTTGCGTTCGGCGAGGATTTCCGCGACCGGGAAAATCTCCTGGCCCTCGAGATTGACGTCGAGGATGGCAAGATCGAAGCCGCCGGCGACCGCGAGGTTGCGCGCTTCGTCCACGGTGGCGGCGGACGCCGCGACCTCGTGGCCGAGATCGGTCAACATGTCCTCAAGCAGCGTACGAATGAGAAATTCGTCCTCGACCACGAGTATGCGGGTCGGTGCTGTCGAACGTTCGCTCATGGATCGCTTGTACCCCCTCGATCGGACCGCGACTGAACCCTTGACCGGGTTCCATCGGTTCCGTCACCCGGTCCTTATCGGCCAATCATGGCTGAAATGCCGTGCCTCATGATACGATATTTTTCGAGGAGTCGAGGTATTGACCAGCCACAGCGGACAGCAGCACGACGTCGACAAGGCCGGGTTTTTGCTCACTTTGCGGCAGCGCGGCATCGGCGATCAGGCCGTTCTGCGGGCGATGGAGCAGGTCGCCCGCGCCGCTTTCGTGCCGGGCGGCGCTTCGGCCGGGGCCCATGCCGATCAGGCGCTGCCGATCGCCTGTGGGCAGACCATCAGCCAGCCTTATGTGGTCGCCTACATGACCGAGCGGCTGACCGTGAAGCCGCATCACCGCGTCCTCGAAATCGGCACCGGCTCTGGCTATCAGGCCGCGGTGCTGGCCAAACTTGCCCGCGAAGTGGTGAGCATCGAGCGCTACCGCACCCTAGCGGATCAGGCCCGCGAGCGCCTTTCGGCCGGCGGCTACGACAATGTCGAGGTCATTCTCGGCGACGGCATGGCCGGCTGCCCAGATCGGGCGCCATTCGACCGCATCATCGTCACCGCGGCAGCGGAAGAGGCGCCGCCGGCGCTGATCGAGCAGCTCGCTGACGACGGCATCATGATCATGCCGCGCGGACCCCATAACGGCCCTCAACACATCGTCAAGCTTACCAAAAGGCAAACGCCGGACGGCGTCGCGATTGACGAGGAAAAGCTAATCGCGGTGCGTTTCGTGCCGCTCTTGGCCGGGCAGGCGCGCGAACTGTAGGGCTGCCCGCGAACCGCGCCGTGACATTTTTGCCGTCTTCGTATCGGCCGCGTAACCAAATGGCGATGTCTTAAACCCTTATTTACTCAGCGCTGCTTTATTTAAAACGCAAAGCATTTCTGTGTTGAGTGAGTAACCTTATGTCACGCCCCGCTGCGTCTGCCGTATTGCACGCTTGGCCGCGCGTTGCCGCTCTCGCCGTCATGGGCGTGGCACTGGCCGGTTGCTCCAATTCCGCCCGCTTCGACTCTCCTTACCCGACCGCCTCGCGCCAGGCTCCGCCGCGCGGCGAGGTCACGGGTTCCATTTCGCGCAGCACCGCGCCGACCAGCCGCGTCGTGTCGCAGCCCTTGCCCAGCCCGCCGCAGACGGTGGCCTCGGGCGGCGGCTATTCGAGCGGCTCGCCCGGCCTCGGTGCGTATCGCCCCGCGCCGCAGGCGCAGTATCAGCCGCGCAGCAATTCGGACATCACCGGCAGCATCGCCGCGCCGGCGCAGCCGTCCGGGCACTGGACCTGGGATGGCGGCCAGCCGGTGACGGTCGGGCAGGGTGATAGCGTCGACACCATCGCGCGCCGCCACGGCGTGCCGGCCGCGGCGATCATGCAGACCAACGGTATTTCGAGTCCGTCGCAGGTTCGCGCCGGCCAGCGTCTCGTCATTCCGCGCTACGTTTCCGGCCCGGCCGCCTCGGCGCAGGCTTCGGCTCAGGCTTACACGCCGGCTCCGGCTCGACCGATGACGCAGGCCACCGCGCCGGCTTCCGGCGAAAACGTCCACGTCGTCGCCGCCGGCGAAAGCCTGATCGGCCTGTCGCGCCGCTATGGCACGACGCTCACCAAGCTGGCGCACTACAACAACATCTCGCCCTATACGCGGCTGAGCGTCGGCGACCGCATCAAGGTGCCGGGCGGCCGTCAGGTTGCCGCGCAGACGCACCGCGCGCCGCAGGCCCAGCCGCAGTATCAGCAGCCGCAGCGCGTCGCTACCGCCGCGCCGGCGCCGCAGCTCGCCCGCCCGCAGGTCACGCAGCCGGTCAGCCAGCAGGCGACCTGGCCGCATAACACCGCGCCGTCGGTCGCGCCCGCCCGCACCATCCCGATCGAACGCGCGCCGTCGGCCGAGCCGACGCAGAGCGTGCGCATGGCGAGCCAGGAAGCGCCGCAGGCCGAGCCTGCGCCGGTCAAGGCGGCCGAGCCCGCCGGCGCCATGCCGTCCTTCCGCTGGCCGGTGCATGGCCGCATCATCGCCGCCTTCGGCTCGAAGCCGAACGGCACGCAGAATGACGGCATCAATATCGCGGTGCCGGAAGGCACGCAGATCAAGGCGGCCGACGACGGCGTCGTCGCCTATGCCGGCAACGAGCTGAAGGGTTACGGCAATCTGGTGCTGATCCGTCACTCGAACGGCTACGTGTCGGCTTACGCCAATGCCAGCCAGTTGCTGGTCAAGCGCGGCGACAATATCCGCCGCGGCCAGGTGATCGCGCATTCCGGCCAGACCGGCAACGTGACCTCGCCGCAACTGCACTTCGAAATCCGCAAGGGCTCGACGCCGGTCGATCCGACCAAATATCTCGGCGGCTGATAGAGAGCAAAGCGCAAAGATGCCCGGCCAGCAAAGGCCGGGCATTTCGCGTTTTAATCCTTCAGCATCACGCCCTGGCGTCCGGCAAGTTCCTGAACGTATTGCCAGGCGACGCGGCCGGAGCGCGAGCCGCGCGTCGTCGCCCATTCCAAAGCTTCGCGGCGCAGTTCGTCGTCCGGCATCGTCAGGCCGTAGTGGTTCACATAGCCCTGCACCATGGCGAGGAATTCGTCCTGGCTGCAGCGGTGGAAGCCGAGCCACAGGCCGAAGCGATCCGACAGCGACACCTTCTCCTCGACGGCTTCGCCGGGATTGATGCCGGTCGAGCGCTCGTTCTCGATCATGTCGCGCGCCAGGAGGTGGCGGCGGTTCGAGGTGGCGTAGAAGATGACGTTCTCCGGACGGCCTTCGATGCCGCCGTCGAGCACCGCCTTGAGCGACTTGTAGCTGGTGTCGTCATTGTCGAAGGACAGGTCGTCGCAGAACAGCACGAAGCGATAAGGCGAGTCGCGGGTGATCGCCATCAGCTCCGGCAGCGTCTCGATATCCTCGCGGTGAATCTCGACAAGCTTGATCGGCAGGCTCTTGCCGTTCTTGGCCAGCGCGGCATTGACCGTGGCATGCGAGGCCTTCACCAGCGACGACTTGCCCATGCCGCGCGCGCCCCACAGCAGGGCGT
>JAHCKF010000227.1 GCA_026125925.1 Pseudolabrys sp. | reverse complement strand
GAGCCAGCCGGTGTAGTGCATCACGCAGGTCTGGCCGCGCTTGGGCTGCGCGCCGGTGCCGACTTCGGTGTCTTTGATTTGCAGGCCTGAGGCTGTGGTCATGAATTTTCCGGTCTGGGCGGTGGCGGGAAGGGACGGCAGGCTCGCGGCGAAGGCGGCAAGCAGGGCGGTCCGGCGGGTCAATGACATTTCGGCGCTCCGTGAGAGCGATGCCGCTGCCGGCATCGGTGCGGCGGCCTTGTAGCCGAGACCGCGGCAAATCCCAAATCGCGATCCCTTCCCCGTTACAAGGCCGGATCGCGATCGTCGTCGTGCGGCGCGATCGAAGCAGTGAGCCCGGCCGTCTCGGCCTCGGCGGCTTCGATCGAACGCGGATAGTCGGTGCCGCAGTCATTGCAGCGGAAGAAGCAGGTGAATTTGCCCGACCGCGGGGAGCGGTGCATTTCCCTGAGCTGGGTATTGCCGCCGCAGATGGGGCAGAGGGGCGGCAGGTTGATCGCTGTCATCGGAGCCCTCCAGTTGTTGTTTGAAACGAGGCGCAACGCGCGTACGAAAGTCGTCACCGCGCCTTCGCGCGGCGAGCGAGGTGTCCTTACTTTCAGCAGAGAGATGCCGAGCGGAGTGCCCGGTGTTGGTGTTGAAACAACGCCGAGGCGGAACCGATAGTGCCGTCACGTCCGATTACATTTCGACGCAAAACTGTGATGGGGCCGGCGGGAACAACCGACTTCACAGCCAAGGCGGAAATGGGGCGCCATTGCGTGCAACCGCACATAGGCGTTATCGCGTCGCGGGACTTATTGATGCCAAATTTTCTTGAAGCCAAAATTTCTGCGCAGCGAATCCGTGTTGCTGCAAAATCGAATGCAATGAGCTGACATCAGCGTGGACCCGCGCCGGCAATGGGTTAGATGGCGACGCGTACCGATGCGTTGCTGCCGCAGGCAGAAACCGGCAAAATCACCTGCGTCCAACATCCCCATTACGGCCGGTTGTCAGCCGGCGCGGGCCTCTGTCGTTCAACGTCGCCGCCGCCGCGGCGTTCCCACTTAATCGAGGCTTACGCCCTTCGTTTCCGGCGTCATGAGGATCGCGACGATCGCCGCCAGCGCGTAGAGCATCACTAGGCCGCCGATATAGAAATAAGCCTGGTGAATGCCGAACTTGCTGAGCAGACCGCCGGCGATGATCGGGATCAGACCGCCGCCATAGGCCTGCGACACCTGATAGCCGGCGCTGGCGCCCGAGGCGCGATAACGCGTCGGGAAGTTTTCCGTATAGAAAGTCGGGATCGCGCCATAGCCGAAGCCGAACACGAAACCGAAGCCGATGACCTCGGCGACGGTGGCGAGCAGGAAACTGCCGGTATTGACCAGATAGAAATACGGGATGGCGAAGACGAAGAACACGCCGGCCGCGATCAACAGGACGGTGCGCCGGTTGATGGCATCCGCGAGCAGGGCGCCGATGATCATGAAGGCCAGCATGAAGGCCGCGGCGATGAGGCCAATGACCTCCGGCGTCGAGCCGGTGAATCCGGCGGCTTTCATGTAACTCGTGCCGAACACGAAATAGAGAAAGAAGGCGCCGCCGAACATGGCGTTGACCAGCGAGGTGCGCAAAATCGTCCCTGGCATTTCGCGCCAGACGTCGCGCGCCGGATGTTCGAGCACGCCGCCTTTGGCGCGGTGCTGTTCGAACAGGTACGAGTCGATCGTGCGCGTGCGGATGATCAGGCCGACAATGGCGACGATGAAGCCGATCACGAAAAGGATGCGCCAGCCCCATGTGCTGAAGGCCTCGGCGGTCATCGTCGATTTGACGGCGATGACCGAGCCGAAGCCGAGCAGCAGGCCGATCGGAATGGCAAAGCCGACCCACGCGCCCCAGAAGGCGCGGTATTTCGAATTCGCCGCCTGCTCGACGACCCAGGTCGCGGCGGTGCCGAACTCGGCGCCGAAGGAAATTCCCTGGGCAAGACGGAAGACGATGAGCAGGATCGGCGCCGCGATGCCGATGCTGTCATAGCCCGGCGTCAGGCCGATCAGCAGCGTCGAGATGCCCATCAGCACCAGCGCCCAGACCAGCGCATCCTTGCGGCCGCGGCGGTCGGCGATATGGCCGAAGATATAGGCGCCGACCGGACGGATGATGATGCCGATGCCGTAGACGCTGATGGCGGCGGCCACCGCCGCCAGTCCCGGCAGCTTGAAGAACAGGCCGCCCCACACGGTGGCGGCGATGACGCCGGTGACGAGGAAATCGAACTGCTCGATCACCGAGCCGACGATCGAGGCGATGGCCACTTTGGTGATCTGATTTTGTGAGGGAACGGCGCCGGCAGGCGGCGCGGCGGCGAGCGTCGTGCTCATGGATGTTCGTCCTGGTCGGGCACGCCCGCTCGCCCGCCTTGCGCCGCGCCTTTGAGTCTATCTAGCGCGATAACGACGCCGATGAGTTCCCGGTTCCCTGCGGGACCGCCATGCGCCGGCGTCGCTTGCCACGGTGTCGTTATCCGAGGGTGTCCGCTCCCGGTCTATCGCCTGCGCGCCTTCGGCTTCGGCAGGGCGTGACGGTGCGCCATCTCTAGCGCCGCCTTCAGTTCGGCGACCTTCAGTTTGGCCAGGGTAGCAGTCGTCCAACCCTGCTTGCCCCAGGCATTCGGCACAGGGGCAAAAGCGTCGGCCGCGACCGTGCACTTCAGCTCCTGCTCATCCGGCGTGAACTTGAAGTTCGCCGTCTTGCCGTCGGCTGCGAGCGTCACATACGTGCGCGCAACCTTGAAGGCGGTGCGATCGAAATGCGGCGCCGCGCTCGTGCCCTCGAGCGCCAGGGCCAGGCGGCGCAGGTCGGATGCCGTAGCCATCAGTCATTTCCTTGTTTTGAGGACGGGGCGGGGCGCCGCCCACAGCAGAGCCGTCTTGCAGCCGGGTTTCTTTAAGACCGGCCAGATGCCGAAGTTACCGGGCCGAAGCTGCCGGCGGGTCGGCGCCCGAGGCCCGGCCTGTGCGGTTTAGCCGTTGAAGTTCCATCGATTTCTCATTGCCTAGATGACCACATTTTGGGCATGGTTTGCCATATCATCAGGCCGGAATTCCCAAGGCGCCGCCGGTGCGCTAGGATAAAGGCCCTGAGGGTGGTTCTTGCACGCTGACAGAGGTCCGATGTGAGGGTGGAGGTCGAACGAGCGCTGGCACTCGTTGCGTCCGTGCGCCTGTCCAAGCTGCGGCGCCTGCTGGTGACAACGGCGTCGGTCGGCATGGGCCTGGCCGGCGTCAGCGCCGTCGCTGTGGCCTCTATCAGCCTGACACTGCCGCATAGCCGTTCGGCCTATGCTCCCGCGATCCGGACGCCGGCGGCAGAGCTGCCCCAGCAGGCCGAAAGCGGCGGCTTCGATGTCGCCAAGACCTGGAATCGGGAATACGCCCAACTGGGTAACAACGGTATTTTGTTGCCGAAGTTCGCCCTGTCGATGGCGCTGGCGACGAACTTCTCCGCTGCCGGCGATGTCCGCGCACCGGATACCGAGATCGCCACCGCGCCCTTGCCGCTGCCGCGGCCGGATGGTGTCCCCAGCGCGCGTAACACCCGCACGACGCCGCTGGCGATCGAGCCGCAGGTCGCATCGCTGCCGCCGCAGACCAGGCAGCGCGAGCCCGGCATTCTCGACAAGCTGTTCGGCGATCCGGACCGCGCCGCCAAGGAGCTGCTGGCGGCCAATCCGAATACGGTGCTGTACGACATCAGCAAGCGCGCGGTGTATCTGCCGGACGGTGAAAAGCTCGAGGCGCATTCCGGCTTCGGCCAGTTCATGGACGATCCGACCTCGGTGGCGCGCAAAGATCTCGGTGTGACGCCGCCGAACGTCTATGCCGTCACATTCCGCGAGAAGCCTTTTCACGGCGTGCGTGCGCTGCGCATGAAGCCGGTCGGCAGCGGCAACATGTACGGCCGCGACGGCATCCTGGCGCATTCCTATCTGCTCGGCGCCGAGGGCGCCTCGAACGGCTGCCTGTCGGTGCGCGACTACGACAAGTTCCTGCAGGCCTTCGAGGACGGCAAGTTCAACAAGATCATCGTGCTGCTCAGCGTCGAAGACCCGGTGCCGTCGGTGGTCGCCAGCGCGCAGCCCGGCGGGGCGTGATCGTTTCGCGCGGCGCCGACGATGGGCCGTGATTCCGACATCCACGATCTTCAACGCTTCGTCGCGGCGCAGGAGCCGGTCTACGATCGCGTCTGCGACGAGCTGCGGCAGGGCCGCAAGCAAAGCCACTGGATGTGGTTCGTCTTTCCGCAGATCGCCGGGCTTGGCCACAGCGCCATGGCGCAGCATTACGCCATCTCGGGTCTCGACGAGGCGCGGGCCTATCTCGCGCATCCGCTGCTCGGACCGCGCCTCCTCGAATGCACGCGGCTCGCCGGCGTCTCGGGACGATCCATCAGCGAGATTTTCGGCGCGCCGGACGACATGAAATTCCGCTCGTCGATGACCCTGTTCGCGGCGGTGCAGCCGGGACCGGGCGCGTTTCAGGACGCGCTCGATGCATATTTCGACGGCAAGGGCGACGCGGCGACGCTGGCGCGGATTTAGCGCCCCTTGACAGTTTCGTCACGTGTCATAAATTATACGACAGTTGACGGAGGTCAATATGACGGTGCGCGAGGCGGAAAAGAGGCTCGCCGGAAACCGGGCGAAGTTCGAAGCCGTGGCTGCGTTGCTCGGCGCGCCGCAAACGATGCGGAAGGTGCCGCAGTCCGCGATCGAAGCCCACGAGATGTTGCTTCAAGGGATGCCGACCAAAGCGCTGACGCACCTCGTGCAGAACCTCGTCATCATCGATTGGGATGATGCATTCGCAAAGGCCGTGGGCATGAGCGAACGTACGTTTCAACGTCACACGACCGCCGCCGCCAAAGCGCTGAGCCCTGAACAGAGCGGACGCGCCTGGAAGTTCGCCGAAATTCTCGCACAGGCGTCGGCCGTTTTCGGTTCCAAAGAAGATGGTGAGCAGTGGCTGGAGCAGCCGGCGGTTGGACTGGATGGACGTCGGCCGATTGATCTTCTGGCGACGCCGGCCGGCGTCGAACTGGTCGAGGATTTTCTCGTTCGTCTCGAGTACGGCGTTTACGCGTGACGCCACTGCCGGCAGCGCTTGGTGGCAGCGGGCTGGTTGCGTGGCGCCTGGATCAAGTGGTTCACGCGGCGGCTTGGGACAGCGGTGAGGGTGCTTATCTCGCGGGCGGCCGCTGGAACAGCAAAGGCGTGCGTGCGGTCTATTGTTCGCTCGATCCATCGACCGCGATTCTGGAAGTTGCGGTTCACAAGGGGTTCAAGGCACTCGATACCGTGCCGCATGTGATGACGTCCATCGACGTGGAGCCATTGGCGGTTCAAGTCGTCGGGCCCGGCGCGATCCCCGATCCGAATTGGCTTAGGCCCGGAATTCCGAGTGCTGGTCAGCAATCCTTCGGGGACGATTTGCTCGCGCGCCACAAGATCATCGTGATTCCAAGCGCAGTATCGACGCAAAGCTCGAATCTGGTGTTTGCCGCCGCCAATGCGATCGGCTCCTATAAGCTGCGTTCGCAGGAGCGTTTCTCGCTCGATCCACGACTGCACCCACCGGCCGCGCGATAACGGCCGTCCTCAAGCTCTGCATAAGCGCTTCCCGTCACTCCGCCGCTTCCACCGTCGGTAGCCGGTAGTCGTGGAACTGCTTGCGCAAGGTCATCTTCTGGATCTTGCCGGTCGCGGTGTGCGGGATCTCGTCGACGAAGACCACGTCGTCCGGCATCCACCATTTGGCGATCTTGCCCTGCATGAAGGCGAGGATTTCCTCCTTGGTCGCCGTCTCGCCCTTCTTGAGGACGATGACGAGGAGCGGGCGCTCGTCCCACTTCGGATGCATGACGCCGATGGCGGCGGCTTCCGCCACCTTGGGGTGGCCGACGGCGAGGTTTTCCAGATCGATGGTCGAGATCCATTCGCCGCCGG
>JAHCKF010000226.1 GCA_026125925.1 Pseudolabrys sp. | reverse complement strand
GAGGCGACGCCGATCCGTGCCGGGCTCATCGCCTGTACCGGCGCCACCGGCTGCCGTTTCGCCGCCGCCCATACCAAGGAGGACGCCGAGGCGATCGCACAATATTGCGAGCCGCGCGTCCGGCTCGATAGTCCGGTCAACATCCATCTCACCGGCTGCCATCACTCCTGCGCGCAGCATTATATCGGCGACGTCGGGTTGATCGCCTGCAAGATCGATGTCGGGGAAGATGCGGACCCGGTCGAGGGCTATCACGTCCTGGTCGGCGGCGGCTTCGGTCCCGATGCCGGAATCGCGCGCGATCTCTATCGTGACGTGAAAGCCGTTGATGCGCCACGCGTTATCGAGCGCATGCTCAAGGGCTATCTCGCGCATCGCGACGGCGATGAAACGTTCCTGGCTTTTTCGCGGCGGCATAACGTCGAGGCGCTGCAGGCGATGTTCAAGGCGGAGGCGGGAGAATGACTCAGAACGTCCCTTCGCCATTGCCAAGCCTGGTGCCGGAAACCGCGCCTTTCACGGAGGAACAGCGGTTCTGGCTCAACGGCTTCTTCGCCGGCCTGATCGCGCTGGACAACAGCGGCGTCACGGCGCTGTCGGCCGATCAGGCGGCGGGCCTGCTCGGCGGTGGGCCGGCGGCGAATGCGGAAGAGGATGACGGCGGCGCGCCGTGGCATGACCAGACGCTGCCGATCGCCGAACGCATGAAGCTCGCCGACGGCAAGCCGCTGCGCTGGAAGATGATGGCGGCGATGGCGCAGCAGGACTGCGGCCAGTGCGGCTATGACTGCCGGAATTATTCGGGCGCCATCATGTCCGGCGCCGAGACGCGGTTGAACCTGTGCGCGCCGGGCGGCAAGGAGACCGCGCGCATGGTCAAGGCGCTTTACGAGCAACTCGGCAGCGAACCGAAGACGGCAACGCCGGCTGCCGCCGTCGCGTCCGCGCCGGTGAGCGCCATCCCCGGCACCTCGCGCGACAATCCATCGACGGCGAAAGTGCTGTCACGCACATTGCTCAACAAGCCTGGGTCGGAGAAGGAGACTTGGCATGTCGAGATCGATCTCACCGGCTCCGGCATCGAATACGAAGTCGGCGATGCGTTCGGGCTGTTTCCGCACAACGATCCGGTACTGGTCGAGCAGGTGATGAAGGCGCTCGGCGCGCCGCCGGACCATGACATCGGCGGACGTACCTTGCGCCAGGTGCTGACCGACAGCGTGTCGCTATCCCCCGCGCCGGACATGCTTTTTCAGCTTTTATCCTACATCACCGGCGGTGATCGCCGGAAAAAGGCCCGCGCGCTGGCGACCGGCGAGGATCCGGACAAGGACGCCGCGACCCTGGACGTCCTGGCCGCGCTGGAGAAGTTCGACGGCACGGCGCCCGATCCGGAGGCCTTCATCGAGGCGCTCGATCCGTTGCAGCCGCGGCTTTATTCGATCTCGTCGTCGCCGAAGACCGACCCGAGCCGCGTCACGCTCACCGTCGATACCGTGCGTTACACGGTTCGGAACCGCCAGCGCCTCGGCGTCTGCTCGACGCTGCTCGCCGAGCGCATCGAACCCGGCGCGGTACTTAGAGCCTATGTACAGAAGGCGCACGCCTTCGCCCTGCCGAAGGACGGCAGCGTCCCGATCATCATGATAGGGCCCGGCACCGGCGTCGCGCCGTTCCGGGCCTTCTTGCACGATCGCCGGGCGGACAAGGCGCTCGGCCGCAACTGGCTGTTCTTCGGCCACCAGCGCTCGGCCTGCGACTTCTTCTATGAGGACGAACTGAAGGAGATGCGTACCTCCGGTTTTCTCACCCGCCTCTCGCTTGCCTGGTCGCGCGACGGCGATGAGAAGATCTACGTGCAGGACCGCATGCGCCAGACCGGCCGCGACATCTGGGCGTGGCTGAGCGAGGGCGCGCATGTCTATGTCTGCGGCGACGCCAAGCGCATGGCCAAGGATGTCGAGCTGGCATTGGTCGATATCGTTGCCGAACACGGCGGCAAATCCGGCGAAGAGGCGGTGCTGTTCGTCTCCGATCTGAAGAAGAAGGGCCGCTACCAGCAGGACGTTTATTGATAGCCGCCCGCGGTTGTTTCTTTTAGCCGTCGCCTGGACGCGAACTCGCCTGCGCGAGCGCTCGCATTCGCTCATCCCGTAACGCCATCCGAAAACGTCGATGCGGTCATCGGCGCAATAGCCATTGACGATGGCGGTATCACCGGCTTTAATATTTCTGCAAATAAATTTCGTATTCCGAAAAAATCGGAAGCGTCGGCACAGGGCGGACATGGCGGCAGACAAACGCACCAAGGCTGTAGGTGAGAGCAGGGCGGCGCCCAGCCGCCCCGATGCCGACGATGATTCCCGCAACCTCGTGAACTCGCTGGCCAAGGGACTGCGCGTCCTGGAATCCTTCACCGCGGAACGCCCCGAACTGACACTGAGCGAAGTCGCTGGACTCGCGAAGATCGATCCCGGCACCGCCTTCCGCATGCTCAATACGCTGGTGATGGCCGGCTATGTCGCGCGCGTGCCGGACTCCAAACGCTTCCGTCTGACATTGAAGGTCACCGATCTCGGCTTCCATGCCATTGCCCGTGCCGATCTGCGCGAACTGGCGCGGCCGATTCTACGATCGCTGGTCGGCGAGGTGAACGAAGCGGCCTCGCTCGGCGTGCTCGACGGCGCCGACATCCTCTATGTCGAACGAGTGCGCGCCGGTCTCACGCGCATCGGCGTCGATATCCGCATCGGCACCACCATTCCTGCGTTCTGGAGCACGATCGGCGAGGCGATGCTCGCCTTCCTGCCGCCGGCCGAACTCGAGCGTGTGCTCTCGCTCAAGCCGCGGCCCGGCGTCTTTCCGCACAAGCCGATGAACCGCGGCGAAATCGAGTCCAGCCTGAAGAACGTCCGCGAATGCGGTTACGCATTGCGCGACTCCTATTTTGGCAGCGGCCTGCGCGTGCTCGCGATGCCGGTGCTGGACGTCGACAACTATCCGCTGGCGGCGGTCAGCGTTGCCGTGCCGCAGATCCAGATGTCGTCGAAGGAATTCCGCGAACATGCGCTCGACGCGGTGCGTCGGGCCGGCGCCGATATCGCCCGCGCTATCCAGGCGAGCGGTTCGGTCTCGGCGATCGCATGATGCGCGGCGCCGGCGCGCACGAGTTCAGAAGCCGAAGATAAAAAGGCAACAGGAGGAGACGAAGATGAAGAAGCTGGTTGGAGCGGTCGCATTCGCGGCTGCGCTCGGCGTGGCCGGAGCGGCCATTGCCGCGGATACGATCCGTATCGGCTCGATGCCGGTTGGCTCGGGCTGGTATGTCGCGGCGGCGGCGATCGAACAGGCGCTGAAGCCGGCCATGGGCGGCACGCCGGTCGAGATCATCGCGCGCGGCGGCGGCGTCGCCAACCCGATGGTCGTCGAACAGGGCAAAGCCGAGATCGCCATGTCGAACGTCGCCACCTCGCTGTGGGCAATGAACGGCGAGGAACTCTACAACGGCAAGAAGGCGACACACATCCGCTCGCTCGTTGGCGGCCTCAACCCCGTCTACATGGCGATGATCGTGAAGAACGATTTCATCAAGAAGACCGGCCTCGACACGATGGACAAGATATTCACCTCCGGTAAGCCGCTGCGCATCGTGATGAAGCCGCAGGGCTCCAACGTGCCGCCGACGGTGGACATGATCCTCGCCGCCTACGGCCTCGACCGCGCCAAGATCAAGGCTCAGGGCGGCGAGATCATCCAGGTCAATCCCGAACAGACGCCGGACATCATGCGCGAAGGCCGCGCCGATATCCTGCTCGACACCGTGCTCAAGGGTCACCCGATGATCACGGAAGTCTCGCTCACCGCCGATGTGACCTTCATGGATCTGTCTGAGAAGGCCCGCAAGAAGCTCTCCGAAAACGGCCTGAAGGCTGCCCAATACCCGGAGTGGTTCAAGGGCCAGAAGGGGCCGACCTGGGGCGCCGATTTCGGCACGCATCTGATCGCGCGTGACGATCTGCCGGACGATGTCGCCTACAAGATCGTCAAGACTTTTATCGAAAAGCGTGCCGATCTGGTGAAAGCCTATCCGGCGTTCAACGCTTTCGATCCGAAGGCGGCGGCGAAGCCGGAGAACAACGGCATCCCGCTGCATCCGGGCGCTGCCAAGTACTACAAAGAACAGGGCATGATGTAACGCCCGTCGCGATCGGCGCGGCCGGCGAGCTTTGAGGCTTCGCCGGCCGCCGCCAGATAATTCTCACGGCGCCCCGGCGCCGCTCGTCGCCAGCACCAACGCAATACCTTGCCCGCGCAACGCGGAGCAGTCCGAAAGCACGCCGCCATGGATAACTCGCATGAGGAAATGAACGTCTCCCGGCCGATGCCGGCGGGGTGGCGCGCGCTCACCGACATCCGCCTGTGGTTCGGCTTCGTGCTGGTCGCATTCCAGTACTACATCCTGATGCACCCGCAGCCGCCACTGGTGCAGCGGCCGGTTCATCTGCTGCTGGCGCTGCTGCTGGTGTTTCTGTGGAAGCCGTTGGAGCTGCCGCGCCTGCCGAAATGGCTGTGCCGTGCCGCCGACGTCGTCACCATCGGCGGCACCATCGCCTTCTCGGTCTATTACTGGCTGTCGTTGACGCGGATCGAGACCCGCATCGAGAACGTCGATCCGGTCCTGACCCAGGACGTCATCTTCGGCATTCTGTTCGTTCTGCTGCTGATCGAAGGCGTGCGCCGCACCACGGGCATGATCCTGGTCTGGGTCATTCTCGGCTTTCTCGCCTACGGCGCTTTCGCCTATGTGCTGCCGGTCGGCGGCTTCCGCGGCTTCGGTCTCGAGGAATATGTCGAAATCCTGCTGCTGACGACGAGTGGCATTCTCGGCGTCACCACCGAAACATCGGTCACCTTCGTCTTCTATTTCATCACTTTCGGCGTCGTTTATGCCGGCATCGGTGGCGGCAAGCTATTCATCGATCTTGCCATCCGTCTCGTCGGCCGCGCCACCGGCGGTAGCCAGAAGGTCGCCGTGGTCGGCTCCAGCCTGATGGGCACGATCAGCGGCAGCGCGGTGGCCAATGTCGCCGCGGTCGGCGTCTTCACCATTCCGCTGATGCGCAAGTCCGGCGTCAGCGGCGACCGCGCCGCGGCGACCGAAGCCATCGCTTCGACGGGCGGCCAGTTGATGCCGCCGGTGATGGGCGTCGCCGCCTTCGTCATGGCCGAGTTGCTGGGCGTACCCTACGCCAAGATCGCGCTCGCCGGCGTCATTCCCGCGGTGGCGTACTACGTCGCGCTGTACATGCTGGTCGATCTCAACGCGCGCAAGACCGGCACCGGCACGCTGCCGGCCGAGACCGTCGATAACGTCGAATCGGTGCTGCCGCGTCTGCATCTGCTGCTGCCGCCGCTGGTGCTCATCGGCTGCATGATCATGGAATATTCGGCGCAGACCGCGGCGATGTACGGCACCATTGCTTGCTTCCCCGTGGCCTTCATCCGCAAGGCCGACTGGATCACGCCGCGCCAGGTGCTCGACATGATCCGCGACACCGGCCGCCAGGCGGCGGAAATCGCGGTGCCGATCGGCGCCATCGGCATCATCATCGCCATCGCCATCCAGTCGAACCTGGCGCTCAATTTCTCCGCCGGACTGATCTCGGCGGGCGGCCAGACATTGGCCGGCTCGCTGCTGCTGATCATCGCCGGCTGCATCATCATGGGCATGGGCTTGCCGACGGTCGCGGCCTACATCATCGGCGCCGTGCTCTATGCGCCGGCGTTGCAGAAGCTCGGCGTGCCGCAGCTCACCGCGCACTTCTTCGTCATGTACTACTGCGTCTTGTCGATGGTGACGCCGCCGGTGGCTCTCGCGGCCTATGCGGCGGCCGGTATCGCCCGCACCAGCCCGTGGAACACCGGCTGGATCGCGTTCCAGATGAGCTTCGTCGCCTTCCTGATCCCGTTCGCCTTCGTCGCCGATCCGGCGCTGCTGGCGCAGGGGCCGCTCCTCAACCT
>JAHCKF010000225.1 GCA_026125925.1 Pseudolabrys sp. | reverse complement strand
ATGGTCATGCCTTCGCGTTCCACCGCGCCCGCGAGTTTGTTGATCTGCCGCTGGTGCAGCAGCAGCTTGCGCGGCCGCTTGGGCGAATGGTTCTCGCGGTGCGCCTGGACGTATTCGGGGATGTTGGCGTTGATCAGCCAGATCTCGCCGTCCTTGGCGTCCGCGTAGGACTCCGCAATCGTCGCCTTGCCGCCGCGCAACGACTTCACCTCGCTGCCGGTCAGCACGATACCGGCCTCGAAGGTTTCACCGATCAGGTAGTTGAACCGCGCCTTGCGGTTTTCCGCGGCCGTTTTGTAACGGCGCTCGTCTTTGCCAGCCATGGAACCAATATAGGGACGAAACGGCGCGCCGGTGAGGTGCCAACCTCGCCCGACGCGCCTGTTAAAGTGAAGATTTCAAATCAGAAAATGTCGGCAAGAGCATGAAATGCCGACACTTTTCCTGTTCAGTTAGTTGAGCAGGCCGGCATGAACCATGGCAGCGCGGATCACCTGCCCGGTCTGCGGCGTCACTGGCATCAGCGGCAGGCGGACCTCCTCTTCCAGGCGGCCGAGCAGCTTCAGCCCGTGCTTGGCGCCCGCCAGCCCCGGCTCCTTGAAGACGGCGTCGTGCAGCGGCACCAGCCGGTCCTGGATCTTCAGGGCACCGGCGTAATCGCCCTTGAACACTGCGGCCATCAGGTCGGCGCAGGGTTTCGGCGCCACGTTGGCGACCACCGAAATGCAGCCATGGCCGCCCGCCGCCATATAGGCGAGCGCGGTCATGTCCTCCCCCGAGAGCTGGATGAAGTCCGGACCCAGCGCGTGGCGCTGCTGCGAGACGCGCGCCAGGTTGGCGGTCGCGTCTTTCACGCCGGCGATGTTCTTGAGCTCGTAAAGCCGCGACATCGTATCGACCGACATGTCCACCACCGAGCGCGGCGGGATGTTGTAGATGATGATCGGAATACCGATGGCGTCGTTCACCGCCTTGAAGTGCTGATACATGCCCTCCTGGGTCGGCTTGTTGTAGTACGGCGTCACCACCAGCACCGCGTCGGCGCCGGCCTTTTCGGCATGGCGGGCGAGCGCGATCGCCTCCTTGGTCGAGTTCGAACCCGCGCCGGCGATCACCGGCACGCGACCCTTGGCCTGGTCGATGCAGATCTCGACCACCTTGTGGTGCTCTTCATGACTGAGGGTCGGGCTTTCGCCCGTGGTGCCGACCGGCACCAGCCCGGACGTGCCCTCGGAAATCTGCCAGTCGATCAGGTCCCGGAAGGCTTTCTCATCGACCGCGCCGTTTTTGAACGGCGTCACGAGCGCTGTCATGGAACCCCGAAAGCTCGTCGTCGCCCGATTATTGGCGGTCATGGTGAAATCTCCTTAACCAGTCTGTGCGGATATCCGCGACGATACATTGTTATCGGGTCGGTATGCCTGAAGAAAGCCCCCGGAAGGCCCATTTTAAGGCCGTCCGCCAAGCTTTCGCCGCCGTTCCGGACTAACCCTACCGGCAGGTTCGGGGGCTGGGGTATCCCTTCCCGTGCCATTTTGCCCTAAGGGGAGACAAGCTGGGCCCGTTGTTTGAGTCGGGGCGCCAAAACGACACGCCAACCGCGCCCGATGGGGCCAGAGGACACGGTTTGCAGAATATATCGAAGCAGTCACATGCGGGTTTCTGGATCGCGCTGATCGCCAGCGGAAGCTTGGCGATTGCCGGCGTTGCCACGGCGGCGCCCGCCGAGAAGAAATCCGAACCCAAGCCGCACCACGCCAAGACCCAAGCCAGGAAAAGCCACGCCGCCAAGACGGCGCGAACGCCCAAGCCGAAGGCTGATCCGCGGCAGGTGGTGTCGGTTCCGATGCCGCAGGGCCGCCCCCGGCTTGCCGCGGCGGCCGCGCCGGCCATTGGCGCGCCGCTTCAACTGGTCGCACCGGTTTCGGCCAGTCCGGCGGCTCAGGGTACCGACGCCTACGCCCAGGCCGGCGCCGGTTTACGTGGCGCGATGTTCGCCAGCCGCGCCACCCTCAAGCCGCTGGCACGTCCCGTAGCCGGGCCGTTCTCGACCGCGCCGACCAGCGCGACCTCGGACGCCGATATCGCGGCGCTCAAACGCGTCAGCGAAGCCGCGCGCAAAGGCGACGACGGCGCCGCCGACGCCGCCGAACGCGCTATCGCCGACCCGGTCGCCCGCAAGCTCGCGGAATATATGATCCTGCGCAGCTACAATACGAAGGCGGGCTTCGAGCGTTACGCCAACTTCATCACGCAGAATCCTGATTGGCCGCACGTGCCGATGTTCCGCCGCCGCGCCGAGAACGCGCTGTGGAACGACAACATCGGCGACGCGCAGGTTCTCGCTTTCTACGCGCACGAGCAGCCGACTATGGCCAAGGGCCGTTACGCACTGGCGCGGGCCCTACTCGCGCGCGGCGAACGCACCCGTGCCGAAGCACTGGTGCGTTATGCCTGGCGCAATCAGGATTGCAGCGCGGATGTCGAAAAGCGGGTGCTCGAGATGTTCCCCGGCATGCTGACGCGCGAGGATCACAAGATCCGCATGGACGAGCGCCTATACAGCGGCGATACCGAAGCCGCCATGCGCGCAGCCGAACGGCTTGGGGGCGCGGATCTCGCGATCGCCAAGGCCTGGATCGCCGTCATCAAGCGCGCCGGCAATGCCAAGGCCCTGCTCGATGCCGTGCCGTCGTCGGCGCACCGCGACCCGGGCTACATTTTCGCGCGCGTCCAGTGGCTGCGCAAGCACGACAAGACGGAAGAAGCCGGCCGCCTGATCCTGACGGCGCCGAAGGAAGCAGGCGGACTCGTCGACGTGAACGAGTGGTGGCAGGAGCGCCGTATTCTGGTGCGCGACCTGCTCGACAACAAGGACGCCCAGACCGCCTATCGCGTCGCGCGCGATGCGGCGACGCCGACGCAGGGCAACTACCGCGTCGACAAGCATTTCACGGCCGGATGGATTGCGCTGCGCTTCCTGCACGATCCCAAGACCGCGGCGGCGCATTTTGCCCAGATCAACCACGGCACCGACAATCCTCACGCCCTGGCGCGCGGCGGCTATTGGCAAGGCCGCGCCGCCGAGGCCATGGGCCAGGAGGCTCAGGCACGGAAGTTCTACAGCGAGGCGGCCCGGCATAGCGCCACCTATTACGGTCAGCTCGCCCGGGCGCGGCTGCGGCTGCCCGACATCGGCCTTATCGGCCCTCCGCACTTCACGCCACAAGAGCGTAACGTTCTGGCCAACACCGAGGTCGTACGCGCGGTCGAATTGCTCTACACGCTCGACGAACGCGACATGATCGCCTCGATCTATGCCGAGCTCGGCGAGAGCGCCACCGATGTCGCCGGCATGGCGATGCTTGGCGAGGTCGCGGCCAAGCACAAGGATCCCCGCGCCATGGTGCTGCTCGGCAAGGGCGGCGTCGGCCGCGGCCTACCGCTCGACCATTACGCCTTCCCAACACTCGGCCTGCCGGCCTATCAGCCGATCGCCCCGCCGGTTGAACCGGCGCTGGTCTATTCGATCGCCCGTCAGGAGAGCCATTTCAATCAGAAGGTCGTGTCCCCGGCCAAGGCGATGGGCTTCATGCAGGTCACTCCGATCGCCGCGCAGGACACCGCCAAGCGTTTCAAGGCGCCCTACAACAAGGCGCGCCTGCTCTCGGACGCGGTCTACAACATGCAGATGGGCGCCGCCGAGCTGTCGATGCTGCTGACGACCTACGACGGCTCCTACCTGATGACCTTTGCCGGCTACAATGCCGGGCGCGGCCGGGTGCGCCAATGGGTCGCCGCCTATGGCGATCCGCGCGATCCCAATGTCGATCCGGTCGACTGGTGCGAGCGCATTCCCCTGTCCGAGACCCGCAATTACGTGCAGCGGATCATGGAGAACATGCAAATCTATCGGGCGCGGTTCGGCGGCGGCAACAAGCTGGTCATCGAGGCGGACCTGCGGCGCGGCGCCGCGCGCTAGATTGCATCGCCGGCTGGTCGGGCTAATGTCGCGGCATGATCAGCACTCCCGTCTCGCGTTTCATCACGGCCGCCGACGGACTCAGTCTTCACGTTCGCGACTATGGCGGCGCGGATAATACCGCCCTCCCCGTCGTCTGCCTGCCGGGCCTGACGCGCACCGCTGAGGACTTCGAGATCCTTGCCACCGCCTTGGCGGCCGGCGGCCGACGTGTCATCGCCATTGATTATCGCGGGCGCGGTCGCTCCGACTACGATGCCGATCCGGCGAAGTATTCACTGCCTGTCGAACTCGGCGACGTCATCGCCATCATCGCAGCGCTCCAATGCGAGCTGGCGGTCTTCGTCGGCACGTCGCGCGGCGGCATCCTGACGATGCTGCTGGCCTCGGTGCGGCCCGCGGCGATCGCCGGCGCCGTGCTCAACGATATCGGCCCCGTGCTGGAACCCGCGGGGCTCGAGCGGATCAAAGGCTATGTCGGCAAGCTCCCGCAACCGAAGGACTATGAGGACGCAGCGGCGATCCTGATGCGCCTGTTCGGGCCCCAGTTTCCCCGGCTGGCGCTCGACGACTGGCGCAACAGCGCGCGTCGCGGCTTCAAGGAGGTCGATGGCCTTTTGATGCCCACCTACGACGTGGCGCTAATGCAAGCGCTGGCCGACATCGATGTATCGAAGCCGATTCCGGATCTTTGGCCGCAATTCGAGGCCCTTAAGACTGTGCCGGTGATGGTGGTGCGTGGCGCGCTGTCGGATCTGTTGTCGGCGCAGACAGTCGAGGCGATGGGCCGGCGGCATCCAGGCCTCGAGCCCCTCATCGTACCCGATCAAGGTCATGCGCCGTTGCTCGCGGAACCGGATGTCATCGCCCGCATCGCGGATTTCGTGCGGCGCTGCGATGCTACGCAGGCCCGGCGTCCGTCCTAGCGACCAGCCGCACATCGGTTGACCGCGCCCTAAGGGCAAAAAGAAGCCCCGGCGATTGCTCGCCGGGGCTCTTATCATCAACCCTTGATCGTTGGATCAGGGATAGAAGTTGCGCTGGGCGCGGAACATGCCCGACCACCAGCTGTTGTCGCCGACCGTCGGGCCGGTGAACGCAGTCTGCTGGGAGTTGTACATGACCTCGACGCTCAGATCGAGGTTGGTGACCGGCGTCCAGACCGTGCGCGAGCCGATCTGCCAGTACGACCAGTTGGCCGAACCAGCGGTAGCGACCGGAGCGTTCAGCAGCAGCGTAGCGCTGGCCGCATCGCTGTACTCCAGCTTGCCGTACGCACCGTACAGCGAGGTCTTGAGGTTCGGCACCCAGAAGTGCTCGAGACCGCCGGTGATCGACCAACCCTTGGTCAGATCGGCAGTGCCCGCAGCGGTGACAACCGAGTCGAACGCCGGACCATACGAGGTCGTGCCGCCCTGAACGGTGGTCTGCGCCTGGCCGAGACCCGAACCGACATAGTCGATCGCGCCCTTGCCGTAGGTGAACTGGGTGATGAAGTAGTCGCCCCGGCCGAGCATCGGCAGGTTGACCTTCACGCCGGCGCCGAGAGCCCAGCCGGTCTTGTCCGACGGGTCAGCGACGAGGCCGTAGTTGACCTGGTGAGCAGCGGCCATGATCTGGGCCGAACCCCAGGCCTGGTCGATGCGCAGGTTGCCGACGATGTCGGGCATCGTCTGGCCGCCAGCAACCGACTCAGCAGCGCCCGGAAGGAGCCCAACGCCGGGAGCGAAGCTTGCGACACCGAGGCGGTGACCGTTGTTGTTTTCCGCCGAGATCGACGCCGACAGGCCGTTGCCGAGCTGCGCGGTGTAGGCCCACAGATCAACGCCGTTGCCGCCGTTGTTCGACGACCAGACGTTCGACTGGTTCGAGTAGGGCTGACCGTCGAAGTCGAAGAACGAACCGGTCTTACCAGCGGTGAAGCCGGCCCACTGGATGAAGCCAGCCGGAGCGTACAGACGGGTATAGGCCGAAGCGCCGGTGCCGTTGGTCGGAGCGCCAGCGGTCGAGTTATCCGAGGTCGCCGCCAGATAGACGTAAGCGCGCAGGGTGCCGTAGGCGGTCTGCGAGCGGGCGTCG
>JAHCKF010000224.1 GCA_026125925.1 Pseudolabrys sp. | reverse complement strand
TGCGCCCTTGGCGGTGTACAAGAGGCTGAGATTGACCGTGGCGAATTTCGGCCCGAACGAGTCGGTGCAGGTCGACGGGAACAGGCTGAAGATCTCGCCCCAGGTGAGGAAGATCAGCGCCGCGAACACCACGAAGGCCCAGGGCGCGGTGCCGAGTGAGCCGAGCAGCCAATAGGCCACCGCGCCGAGGCCGAAGGCGATCGCCATGGTGTATTCGCGGCCGATCGTATCGGACACCCAGCCGAACAGCGGCCGCGCCGCGCCGTTGCAGACATTGTCGACGATCAGCGCCACCGACAGCGCCGAAGCTCCGAACAGGATCGCGGTGTTGGCGACGTTGAAGTCCTTGGCGATCAGCGCTATCTGCGCCGTCGCCATCAGGCCCGACGCCGACACCAGCACGAACATCACATAGAGCAGCCAGAAAACCGGCGTCTTCAACATTTCCGCCGGCGTGTAGCTGCGCGAGGTCTGCACCAGGTTGCTCGGGGCCGGCACGGCGGCAAGTTCGCCCGCTTCCGGCCCGCGCAACAGCCAGGCCAGCATGAACACGATGGCGCCCTGGCCGAGGCCGAACCAGAAGAACGTGCTCTCGTAACCGGCCGTGGCGATCATGGCGCGGATCGGCACCACGGTAAGCGCGGCACCGGCGCCGAAGCCGGCCGCGGTGAGGCCGACGGCGAGGCCGCGGCGGTCGGGAAACCACTTCACGGCGAGGCCGACGCAGGTCGCATAGACCGCACCGCCGCCGATGCCGGAGAGGATGGCGCCGAGATAGAGCAGGGTGAGTGAATCGGCGATCGAATTCACGATCCAGCCGGCGGCGATGAGAATGCCGCCGAAGGCGACGACGAGCTTCGGTCCGCGCTGCGGTCCGAGCTTGTCCACGATCCAGCCTTCGACCGGCGTCAACCAGGTTTCCAGCGCGACGAAGATCGAGAAGGCGAGCTGGATGCCGGCGATCGACCAGCCGTGCTTCTGCTGGATCGGATGCACGAACAAGGTCCAACCATATTGCAGGTTGGCGATCATGATCATGCAGATGATGCCAGCGATCAGTTGCGTCCAGCGGTCGCGCAGCGGCGACTGCGATTGCGTTAATGCAGCATGGGCCATCGTCGAAGCTCCTTGGGTTTCCTCGGGATATCGTTGTTGTTTTTGATCGTTGTTGTCTGGCGGCGTTCCGGCGCGCGGAAGCGCGCCGGGGCCGGCGTAGTGATCGGTGATGACGATGGGACGAAGGACGGGGACGCGGCGCCGGAAGGGGCCGCGGCTTGCGCTATGGAGACGATCGCGGAGTGACGAGCCGGGCTCGACCGCATCTCTCAAACACCGACGATAGGCGCGCCCCGCTTATCGAAGGTTATTAAGTATACCAGATTAGAAGACGTCAAGATTTGCCCGGAAAATCAGGGCGTTACTTCTGCATAAATTTCGGGTGGCCGCGCTCTTGGCCGAAAGTCGCAAGCCGTTTTCCGGCGGCCTGAGACAACAGAAGAATCGGCGCTGGCTGTGTCGCCGCCGCTGCTGACCGGGTCGCTCTTTTTCCCTCTCCCCGTTTACGGGGAGAGGGTGGCGAGCAGCCGCTTGGATGCGAGCCGGGTGAGGGGCCAATCTCTCGCTCGCTCGCTCGTTCGCATTCGCCCCTCACCCCAACCCTCTCCCCGCAAGAGCGGGGCGAGGGGGCGCGCCGTGTTCGCGGCGGAGGCAAGAGGTTCAGCCGCCTTTCAATGCCGTGGCGAGAAACGTGGCCAGGTCATCCGTCACATAATCGACGTGCGGGTCGCCGCGGCCCTCGAGCTCCCAGTCTTCGCGGAACACTTCGCGCTGACCCGACGGCACCACCAGCACCGTGGTCATGCCGAGCGTGTGCGGCACTTCGAGATTGCGCGACAGGTCCTCGAACATTGCCGCCTTGGCCGGCTCGACGCCGTGACGCTTGAGGAAGCGCTCATAGGTGATCGCCTTCGGCTTCGGCTCCAATTCGGCGGCGACGATGTCGAACACGTCCTCGAAATGCTTGTCGATCTCCAGCCGTTTCAGCACCGCGTCGGCATGCGCCACCGTGCCGTTGGTGAGGATGAGCTTGCGGCCCGGCAGCTTCTCCAGCGCGTCGCCGAGCGCCGGGTTCGGCTCGAGCGGCGAGTGGTCGATCTTGTGCACGTAATCGAGATAGGCGTCGGGATCGAGGCCGTGCTCGGTCATCAGCCCGCGCATCGTCGTGCCGTAGCGCTTGTAGTAGTCCTTCTGCACGCGGAAGGCTTCGTCATGCGTCACCTTGAGAAACTCGGCGACATAGGCGCGAATGCGGTCATCGACCTGCTGCCACAGCAAGTGATGCGGATAGAGCGTGTTGTCGAGATCGAATACCCAGGTTTCGACGTTCGAGAAATCGCGTTTTACAGTCTTGGCAGACAAGGCCGGGCTCCCTTCTTTCCCTCTCCCCATAGCCCGTCGAAGACGGGCGTGAACACCCTTATGTGGGAAAGGGTGGCGAGCGGAGCGAGCCGGGTGAGGGGTCAGAGTCTCGGTGATGCTTTGACCCCTCACCCGCCCTCGCTCATTCCATTCGCTCGGGCACCTCTCCCACAAGGGGAGAGGGAAGGAAAGAGCTATGACGGCGTTGAGGGGCGTGCCGCGGGCCTCATTGTCATCAGTTCAGGCGCGATCCCGCCATGGCCACTTCTTCACGGCGCCGGTATGGCGGCGCGCTCTGGGTCGCGGCATCGGCCGCGATGCGCCGGTCGATCTCGCCGATGACCTGCCGGGCGAAGGGACCGAGATGCGCGTACATCGCCATGAGCGAAACAATGGCGAGCAGGGCGGCCGGATTGGTGCGGGCGCAGTTGACGAAACTGTCCCAGAATATGCTGCGCCCGCCCGGCATCGCATCGAGGATGCGGTTGACGGTTGCCAGCGAGGCGAGACGGCGGCGCCGGTCGTCCTTGTGCGGCTCCGGGCGCCCGCTTCGATCCAGCAGCGCGGTGAGGCGATCGAGCCGGCGCGCATAGGCGGCAGGTTCGAACACGCGCTCCAGAACCCGTTTGTAGTCGGTGAGGATATCCCGCAGCGGCCGTATCGGTTCGAAATTGATGCCGAGCGAGCATTGATCGCCCGTACGGTCCGCGTCCATGACGTCATGGCCTTCGTAGAGCCGGCCTTCCTTGGCGAGGCGGCGAGTCAATTGCGTGTTCGGCAAGGCGTAAAGCAAGCCGACCATGCTGACCGGGATCGCGCATTCCTCGATGAAGTCAGCCATGGCGTCGGCGATCGATTCCTTTTCGTTGTCGAAGCCGACGATGAAACCGGCGGTGACGAAAAGGCCGTAGCTGTAAATCTTGTGGATGTTCTCCGCCATGTTGCGGCGGGTGTTCTGCTTCTTGCTGGTCTGCCGCAGCGTTTCGGGGTCGGGGCTCTCGATACCGATGAACACGGCATAGAAGTTCGCCTGTTTCAACATCCCGAGCAGATCGTCGTCGTCGGCCAGATTCATCGAGGCTTCGGTCGAGAATTCGAACGGATAATCGTGCGCGCGCTGCCAGGCGGTCAGCTCGGGCAGGAAGCTCTTGAGCGCTTTCTTGTTGCCGATCAGGTTGTCATCGACGAAATCGACATGGCCGCGGTAGCCGAGCTCGTGGAGCCGGTTAAGTTCCGCCAGCATCTGTTCGCTGGTCTTGGTGCGCGGCTTGCGTCCGTACAACTCGATGATGTCGCAGAACTCGCAGGTGAACGGACAGCCGCGCGAATACTGCACGCAGATGTAAAGATAGTGGTTGAAGTCGAGGAGATCGAAGCGCGGGATCGGTGTCTTGGTGACGTCGGCCGTGAACTTCTCGGCTTCGAACGTGCCCGAGCGCTCGCCGCGCTCCCACGCCGCGACGAAGTCGTCGATGACTTCTTCCGCTTCGCCGAGGACCTTGAAATCGGCCGCCGCGTAGAGATGCGGACTGGACGTGACATCCGGACCGCCGACGGCCACCGGCTTGCCGCTGGCGTGGACGAGCTTGATCAGATGCATGCAGTCCGGCTGCTGATTCATCATGCCGCCGGTCATGACCAGATCGGCCCAGGCGATGTCGTCGGCGCTCAGATCCTCGGTGTTGCGATTGACGAGCCTGAATTCCCAATGCTGGGGCAGCAGCGCGGCGACAGTGATCAGGCCGAGCGGTGCAGCAGGATAGCGCGCGTCGAGGAGTTTGCAGGTGTCGGTGTAGTTCCAAAACGAGTTCGGAACAAATTTCGGGTAAACCAACAGGACCTTGCACGAACGGTTTGGCATTCGTTGCATCCTCCCAGTTGTTTATATCGCACGAAGGCTCGGGCGGGCTCAAGGAAAATGCCCGGAATGGCGCTGTTATGGCGCGTGTGCGGTGGATAGCGGCATAATTCGGGCGCGAAACCCGGCAATTACGGCTCTTTGAACCGGATCGTCTTTGCCGGCTCCTTGCCCAGATCGACTTCGGCGTAGTTGGCGGCATTCAGTCCGCGTGCCGCGCAGTCCTTGTTGTCGGACAGCTCGAAGCGGCCCTCGCGCGTGCACAGCGGCACATTGCCGCCCCAGGCAAGCGGCGCGCCGCCGCGCTTGAGCGTGCGGCCGCTCTCGTCCACCGCCTCGGCATAGCTGTACAGCTTCTTCGGATCCCCATGCAGATCGGGCCGCACGCATTGCCCGGCTTCGACGCGGTACCAGCCGCGGGTGATGATGCCGCCGCCTTCCACGGTGCCGATCGCCGCCATCACCGGATAGGTCGTATCGTTGCACCAGGCAAAGCCGTGGCCCTCCGGGCTCTGCGCGGCGTTGAGCAATGTGGCGAAGAAGTCCGGCGCGTTCACCGCGTCGGCAGGCAGCTTGCGGTCGGCGAGGAACTTGGCGATGGCGGCTTGCGTCTTTGAACCCTGCACGCCATCGATCGGATTGGCGTCGTAGCCCGCGATCACCAGCAGGCGCTGGATGCCGGCGAGGCGGGCCTGGTCATCGTCGTAATCGGCCTCCTCGGCGAGGTTGATGGCCGGGCCCTTCGGCCCGTCCGACGGCCGCGCCGCCGAGAAGCGCACCTGCTGGCTCATCGGGCAGCCGCGCCCGTCAGCGATCTCGAACTGGCCGTCGCGCACGCAGAAATCGGCATTGCCATTCTGCGGCAGCGGCGCCGAGCCATAGTCCGCCGGCGTCTTCACATGGACGTAGCTCATGTCGGCGTCATAGGCGCCGTCGATCACCTGTTTGCACTGGCCGGGATCGATGGTGAACCAGCCGCGCGTCTCGACCTGCGCGCGCTTTTCGAGGCCCAGCGCGACGTCCATGCGGTACGAAGTGCGGTTGCACACCGTGAGTTCGGCGCGCGCGGCGGTGGCGGCGCAAACCGCGGCGGCCGAAACCAGTGCCATCATGATTTTGCGAATCATGCGGGGATAGTAGGGGGCCAAACGCGCCAGCCCAATACTCCGCTCACCCCCGCGCAGGCGGGGGTCCAGATGCCCAAATCGAGGCAGAGAATGTTGCTTTCTGGATTCCCGCCTTCGCGGGAATGAGCGGAGTTTCTGGTGACGGCGGTGGCCGTCACTTATGCATCAAGGTCCCGGCGCCGTGGTCGGTCAGGAGCTCGAGCAGCACCGCGTGCGGCACCTTGCCGTCCATGATGACGACGCCCTCGACGCCCTGGTCGAGCGCGTAGATGCAGGTCTCGACCTTGGGGATCATGCCGCCGGAAATGGTGCCGTCGGCGATCAGCTTGCGCGCGTCCGCAACAGACAAGTCGGTGATCAGGTTCTTGTTCTTGTCGAGCACGCCCGGCACGTCGGTGAGCAGCAAGAGGCGCTTGGCCTTGAGCGCGCCGGCGATGGCGCCGGCGAAGGTGTCGGCGTTGACGTTGAAGGTGCCGCCGTCGGCCGAGGTCGCGACCGGCGCCAGCACCGGGATCATCTCCTTGCCGAGGATGGCGTCGAGCACGAACAGATCGACCTTGTCGGGCTCGCCGACGAAGCCGAGATCGACCACCTTCTCGATATTGCTGCCGGGATCGACCACGGTGCGCGTGACCTTCTTGGCCTGCACCATGTTGCCGTCCTTGCCGCACAGGCCGATGGCCTTGCCGCCGGCGGCGTTGA